>JAISJM010000113.1 GCA_031261525.1 Eubacteriales Family XIII. Incertae Sedis bacterium | reverse complement strand
AAGTGTATGATCATCAACTTGATGGATTTTCTCCGCAAGTTCAAATCCGTCGAGTTCTGGCATCTCAACATCCAGAATTACCAAATCATAAGCCACATTATGACGCACGAAATCAACTCCATTGGCATACGTCTCAATGGAATATTCCGTCAAAGCAAGCGTTTGTAACACCTTTTCCAGTGCTTCCTGAATTGATTCTGCTATGATGTTGTTATCATCACAAATTGCGATTTTCAATATGCACCCCATTTCAATAACAGATTATCTACGCAATTTTTGGAATGAAGATATCCGATGTGATAATCCCTCGGTCTTTATCATTATCTATGAATACGGTATAGCAATCTCTATTGAGCTTGATATTATCTTCATATGCAATCACCTTTATCTTGCTATAAGCATGCTGTAAATTGGACACCTCTCCCACAAATCTTGTGTACATGCAATTTGGCACGTTAATCATGCGGCTAACGGAATATGGCGGTTCAATATGTGGAATAAATACCTCCGCTTGTCTCATGAATATGCGTTTTGTTCCTAATAAACCATTGTCACATACAAAATATGAAATTTTTTGCACCAATGGACCTACTGGTTTTGTACCCATTTGCATCATATATCGTTCAAGGGTGTCTATAATTTCAGAGAGCACGTGGCTTAAATTGTCGAGCTCGCACAATTTTACTTCAATGGATACCACATTGATTAATTTCAAGGTTTTTGACTTATGTATATGTATTTTTCTATTTTCCATACTTCTCCTCCCATTGCATACGCATAGCGGTATTATTTTAATCTTTTTATATCTCATTTTAAATTGATTATCCTGTGTAAAAATCATTGGTTTTCATTGGTTTTCGTTGGTTTTCATAATTCTAGTGCCCATAATGAACGGTCAAATAGACATCTTAGTTGTGATATAGTGGGATTGGATGGATGAGTTCATTTGAGATTTTAAGGCGCTATAGCGTAAGTTTGGTTATTGAGAAAAGAAATGTTCGAAGGCATTCTGGAAATGTATATACGAAGAAAGTATCGATTCTGTTTGATGGGGCTGGGAAGTATAATGTAAGACGTTCCAAATATTAATATGACCCCTGAGTGGATTCTTTCAAATTCCACTCAGGGGTCCGCATAATCAGGAGCCCATATAATAATAAATAATAAGATTAGCTTGAATTAATTTTCTACATTCGAATCCTGTTCATCTTCACGATTGCCTCTTTGCAGTGCGATAAAAGCACAGACAACACCTACAGCAAAGGTGATTGCCATGAGAACGGTCCATTTATCAACGAGTATCATCGGATTCAACACGTTCTCGGTCAGAACAAACACAACGATTCCAAATATTGCCGCAAATACTGACAATACTGTCGACTTCGTATGTCTCTTCGAATTTTCGCCCTCGTATGAATCATCTTCTCGTCGCTTCTTTCTCAGCGAGACCAATGCAATGATTGCAAGGATCGCACCACCGATTGCAAAAATGAGATTGAAGAGTGCCCAACTTGAAGTATCTCCATCATCGACTGGGGTATCGACCAAAGCTCTGTCACGAACTTCTTTTCTAAGCTCTGCCTTCTGTTCCGCAGTGATGCCAGGCTCCTCATCCACATCTGGAACGAGTGGTTCTTCGACCACGACGAGAGCCCATTTATTTCCTAATCTGGAAATGTCACGACTGCTCGCTTTCTCAAAGACAAGACCAATGAATGAATCTACACTTGTATTGAAATCTGCATAGACAACACGGTTTACGAGACGAGGTTGCTCCTCAAGCGCTGACGTATTGTCATCGTTTAAATCACCGTCTACATCGTCATTTCCAGCACCATCGTCAGGTTTTTTATCTCTATCTTTGTCTGTGTCTCTATCTTTGTCTTCATCATCACCTGGTTCGTCAGGTTCTTCAATCACCTCAAAGATTGGTTTCACGATGGTATCGTCTGTGATATTGTTGTAATTTTTCTCCCAACCGATAAAGGTATAACCCTCTTGAGTTGGATTCGATGGCGGCAATACTGCGTCTGCACCATGTTGCACATCTTGAGCATCATGGGCATTGCCATCCGCATCTACAAATGTTACTCGATAGACATTAATCTCCCATACCGCCTGCAGTGTGCACTGCATTATGGTATCATCGGCAGCTACTAAATTGGAATAAGCAGCTGTATCTGTAATCAAATCATCAAGAACATTTTCATCAGAATCCAATAAACGCCAGCCCTTAAAGGTGTAGCCCGTCTTTGTCGGTTCTGTATCTGGAAGCAACGACGATGTCTTCCATTTCACGGTTTTGTCAGCAATATTCCCTGAATTTGCGCCAAGTGTATCATACGTTACTGTATAATCCTTTGGCTGCCAATTTGCGAGAAGCCTGATTACCGGCTGCGCATCACTCTTCGCAAGTGCTTTATATGGGTCGATGGTTGTGACAATTCTTGCTGAGGAATCTCCTAAGAGGCTTATGGGTGCAAATGTCGATAATACCGATAATGCCGATAATGTCTGCACATCTTTTGATTCGATTTCCTGAATGACCATTTCATCTTCGATTAACGTCCAGCCGAGGAATATATTACCAGCTTTTGACGGAATGGCTTCTTCTGGAAGAAGGTCTGCAGACCACCATGTTACATTTTCTTTTGGATCGAATACGGGCTTTAATGTACCAATTACCGTCTGAATGACATCTAAATTTACACCCTCCATATCATCTGAATCTTCCGAATCATCCGCATCAATTTCATCATAATATAATACGGTGAACGCCTTTGGCTGCCATTCAGCGAGCAATGTGATATATGCAACTTCGCTATTTTCTGCCAATTGTTCGAAGAGATCTTCATCCTTGACATCCGTACCAAATCCATATTCCGATACATTCCACGCTACAAAATCATAGCCCTCACGTACTGGAACAATCGATTCGACTTCTTTCGTCTCTTCTTCGATAATCTTTGGTGTAAGTGCACCATCAGCAATCAACACACCCGTTTTATCAGGAATTGCCTGTGGTGTCTCAATCGCAGTATTCGTTGATTTAATACTTCCACCGTTCAAATCATATTTTACAGAGTAGGTACCATCCAATGTCCATGTTGCAATGAGTGTAATCTCGGTCGTATCATCATTGTACGCAAGCTTGCCATAGGAATCTGTCGCCTTGACGCTTACACGGTAGCCGCCCTTGTCGACATTCCATCCAGTGAACTTATATCCCAATCTTGTAAGCGTCGTATCCGTTGGCAGAAGTTCTGCATCAGACCAAGCAATTCCAGTCTTTGTCGGAATTGTAATCTGCGCATCACCCGTTGCAATTGCAGTAACAGATACAGGCTCTTCCTCACTGCCGCCCAAATCGTACACAACGGTATACGGTCCTTTTTCCGTCCACTGCGCTTGCAATGTTACGTAAGACTTGGACTTGTCATTACCTGCAAGTTGGCTGTAGGTTGATTGTGCGGTGAGATTGACCGACTCATTTGTAACATGCCCATCTGCATCTATAATCTTCCATTCCGCAAATACATATCCATCTTTTGAAGGATTGATAACTGGAAGTAAGTTTGTAGCAGACCACGATAAGTCAATTTGATCCGCGACATTGGCAGAAGTCGCACCATTTAGGTCATACTTTACGCTATAAGTGTTGACCTTTGTCCAGCTTGCTTTCAGAATGAGATATGGATTCAAATCATTGTCTGCGAGGTCACAATACTTCGCAGTATGATTGACATTTGTACCGTGACCATTTGCATCAACATTCCAGCCCGTGAATATGTAGCCGTCTCTTACTGGTAAAGTGAGCGGTGTCAAATCTGCACTGCTCCACGTTACATCTGTCAGTGAGTCTATCGTCATAGACCCATTTATCGTACCGTCATTTAAGTCATATTTTACAGAGAAATTGTTCTTCTCTTCATAATTTGCTTTCAGCGTAATCGCATTTACAGTATCCACGCCAGCCAATTCACTAAATGCAGCTGATGTTGCGATGTAATCCGCTGTAAGATATTGATCGGCGTCGACATCTACATCGCCAAGCTTCGCGAGTTTCCATCCCGTGAAATCATAGCCAATACGCACTGGCTTAATGGAGGATATCAACGTCTGTGATGACCATTTTACATTGGTTCTTGATGGAATCGTGAACGGCTCACCACCATCCGTATCAAAATGGACGGTGTATGTTTCATTCTCAGACCAGACCGCATATAGCGTGACACTACTGTTTCCAATTTCAAATGCCTTTGTTGTATTTGCAGCATAGGCGATGCCCGTACCATCCGGATTCGTATTCCAGCCCGTAAAATGATACCCTGTCTTCAAGAGGTCAGCCTGTCCCAACGTATTTACATCGTCACCGATATGGTAGATAGATTTCTCGCTGTTTGAAATGCCATTTGTCGGTGCTGTCCCATAAAGCGCCCCGTTGGCATCATAGGTCACCGTGTAATCAATCGCTTTCCAATTTGGATATAGCGTGATATCTGAACTACCAACCGTGATTTCTTCGCCTACAGCATAGTATGTCTTTGCGCCATTTCCGTTTGTATCGTTCACATACCAACCATCAAAATCGTAGCCGTCTCTTGCGAGTGAACCAACATTGTCACGAGCGGCAAATGTCATATCAATATGGTAAATCACATCATCTGTCGGTGCGATACCAGAAAGCGCACCATCCGTCGTATACGTTACATGATAGTCATTAGGGGTCCAAATTGCATAGAGCGTCACGGACGGTGTCTCAATACCATCGACTAAAGTTTTATAGTTTGT
>JAISJM010000009.1 GCA_031261525.1 Eubacteriales Family XIII. Incertae Sedis bacterium | reverse complement strand
TTCATCATCACAAACGAGCGTTACAATCTTGTTGAATCACTCGTAAAAGATACTGTAAAGAAACGTAATCTTGGTTCGCTATCGACATCAGATAAGATTGACAGAATTGTCACAAACAGAATTCTAGCATTGCCAATCTTTATTGCTGTTATGTTTTTAGTATATTTCCTGTCCATTAATACAGTGGGCGGATTCTTGACCGGCTGGGTCAATGATAATTTGTTTGGTGAATACATACCGGGAGCTGTTTCTACCCTCCTTGGCTCCCTGCATGTAGCACCGTGGCTAGACGCCTTGATTCTTGACGGTATTGTCGCTGGCGTTGGTGCCGTACTTGGATTCTTACCACAGATGATGGTACTGTTCCTCTGTCTTGCAATCCTTGAGGATTGCGGATATATGGCACGAATCGCATTTATCATGGATAAGTTTTTCAGACGGTTTGGTCTTTCTGGAAAGAGTTTCATTCCGATTTTAATCGGTACTGGCTGTGGTGTCCCTGGTGTCATGGCATCTCGTACGATTGAATCAGAATCAGACAGACGGATGACGATTATTACAACAACATTTATTCCATGTGGCGCAAAATTACCAATTATTGCATTGATTGCAGGTGCGCTATTCCATGGTAATCCATGGATTGCTCCTTCTGCATATTTTATTGGCATTGCCGCAATTATCATCAGTGGTATCATGCTGAAGAAGACTTCTGGTTTTGACGGAGATGCGTCCCCATTTGTAATGGAACTACCGTCCTACCATTTGCCAAAAGCAAAGAGCATTCTCATCCATATGTGGGATCGTTCAAAAGCTTTCGTGAAAAAAGCTGGTACAATCATCTTGCTTGCGGTTGTTGGCGTATGGTTCCTATCCACATTTAACTTCAAACTACAGATGGTCGATACATCGGATTCCATTCTTGCAGCAATTGGTAAGATCATCGCACCAATCTTCACGCCACTTGGTTGGGGCGAATGGAGAGCGGCAGTCGCAGCGATTACAGGCTTAATTGCAAAAGAAAATGTCGTCGGTACATTCGGTGTTCTTTATGGTGTTGCCGAGGCATCAGAAGACGGTGCCGAGTATTGGTCACAATTACAGGCGGCGCTTCCAGCACTTGCGGGCTATAGTTTCCTCGTATTTAACTTGCTCTGCGCGCCATGCTTTGCTGCAATCGGTGCCATCAGACGTGAGATGAATTCTGCAAAGTGGACGTGGTTTGCAATCGGATATCAGACAGGTTTTGCTTACATCGTGGCAATGATTATATATCAAATTGGAACGCTCGTATCTGGTGGTGGCTTTGGTGTTGCAACCGTTGTCGCAATCCTGTTCATTGCTGCTATCCTATTCATGCTTCTGCGAAAGCCAAGTGCATATAAAGCAAAGGAAGCAAGATTGAGTGAAAATGTCGCATAAGCGATAAGAGGTGTATTATGAATCCAGTTATGAATCTAGGAACAGCAATTGTCCTTTTGGTTGTAGCAATTGGAATCGCATTTGCCATTAGGTCAATCATAAAAAATAAGAAAAAAGGTGCGTCTTGCGGATGCGGATGTGCCGGTTGTACTGAGGGCGATAAGCATGCTTGTGACAAGGAGGTAAAATGATGCCATTATCAATGTGTAATACAGGTCATGAGACGAAAGTCCAGAAAATATCTGGCAAAGATAAAATCAAGACGCATTTGCACAATTTAGGCATTGCTCCAGGTGCAGATTTATGTGTTGTATCAAAATCAGGTGACAATATGATTGTCTCTGTAAGAGATACGCGTATTGCCTTGACGAAGGATTTGACATCACGAATTATGTGTGTATAAATCTTGTAATGATTCATAAAGATACATGTCATATTTGTTGACATGTATCTTTTTTTGTATGTGAATTGTATGGGAATTGTATTTGGATCGTATGGGAATTGTCTCTGAATTGTATGGGAATTGTATTTGGATTGGATCTGGATTGTATCGGAATTGTATCTGGATTGTATTTGGGTCGGATCTGGATTGTATCTGGATCGTATCGGAATCGACTGTTGAGAATTTCTTAGAGTAAAATTTTCTTAAGCAGTCTGGAGGGAAACTTGCCATTGGGAATAATTTACAATTTATATTTCTTATATTTGCAATTATATGCAAAAATGAGTATAATAATACTTTAGCTCTAACGGAATATGGTTGTTATAAAGTGGTTGTTATATAATGGTTGTTATATAATGGTTGTTATAAAATGATGGTAAATTACAAAGGAGAAATTATGAAAAAAATTCTTGCGATAGGTTTGATTGCAATGATGAGCTTTAGTTTGGTAGCTTGTGGTGGCGGTAGTAAAGAGAACGGTAGTTCTAGTTCTGCTAGAATCGACGATCCTCTTAATTTTGATGGCGCAAGTGTTGCTGTGCAGACAGGAACAACTGCCGCAAATAGCATCAATAAACTCAAAGAAGATCAGGAAGTTGATGTACATGAATATGAGCAGATTACACAGGGATTCAGTGATTTGAAACTTGGTCGAGTGGATGCTGTGTATGTGGATAGTGTTGTTGCTGCATATTATACAAATGACAGTAAAGACTTTGAGATGACTTGGAAGAGCGATGAAGGCGAACCAATGGCTATCTGCCTTGGCAAAGACAATGAAGCGCTTTTTAATGCAATTGAAGCGGGTATCGACACCCTTTATTATGATGGTACGATGGCAAAACTTGCTGATAAGAATTTTGGTGAGGACTTTACTGCAGATCTAAGAGAGGTAACGGAGAAACCTACAATTCCAGGTGGATATAAGACAATTGCAGAAGGCACGTTGACTGTAGGTGCAGAGGTTGGATATCCTCCAATGGAGTATACGACTGAAGACGGTAAAGATTTTGTCGGATTTGATATTGATGTTGCTGACGCACTTGGTGAGTTACTTGGACTTGATGTAAAGTTTGTAAATACGTCTTTTGATGGCATTTTCGCTGGTCTTGAAAAGGGGCAGTATGACTGTATCATCTCGGCTGTATCCATTACAAAAGATAGACAAGAAAAATATCTTTTGACAAAGCCATATGTATCCAACGCACTTTGTATCGTGACACAAGCTTCTGATAAATAAACGCATGACTCAATGTGAGATAAGGGAAATAAGGGAACGTATATGAACGCATTTCAACAGATTATAGACTGGATGCCAACGCTGATCAACGCCACAGGGGTGACCATTGCACTTTCGGTTACATCAGTGATTACAGCATTGATACTCAGTGTTTTTTTAGCGCTTGGTAAGATTTCAAAATTCAAAGCACTACGGTATCCATCGACGGTATATGTCTTTTTCTTTAGAGGCACGCCGCTCTTGATGCAGCTATTTTTTATCTATTATACGTTGCCGAATTTGATTCCGAGCCTTACCATTACGAGCCGATTTCTTGCGGCATTTATTGCATTTTCCTTGAATGTTGCTGCTTATCTTGCAGAGATTATCAGGGCTGCGATTCAGTCGATTGACAAAGGTCAGATGGAGGCTGCAAAATCACTGGGACTAAGCTATACGCAGGCAATGATGCTTGTCATCATTCCACAGGCATATCGCCGTATGATTCCGCCTGTTGCCAATGAATTCATCATGGTGCTCAAAGATACGTCTCTCGTATCCGTTATTGCATTGACAGATCTTACCTTCCAGACAAAGATAATCGCATCCAATCGGGCAAGTTCGCTTGTGTATATACCGGCGATGATCATCTATCTATGCCTTACAGGTATATTTACGATTGTGTTTAATCGCCTTGAGAAGAAGTTGTCGATTTACGAGTAGTTACGAGTAGGAGAAGCAGATGTCAATTATTAGAACCGTCGATTTATCAAAAAAATTCGGGACGCTTGAAGTTCTAAAAGATGTCAACTTAGAAGTCAATTCGAAGGAAGTCATCGCTATCGTTGGTCCATCAGGTGCGGGAAAATCGACTTATCTTCGATCCTTAAATGGACTGGAGCATATCACAAATGGCGAGATTTATATCGATGACGAGCTTTTCGATAAACGCGTACATGGTATCCCACAAGTGAAGCTTGATCATGCAAAAAAAGTTGAAATGCTGCTCCGTATGGGTATGGTTTTCCAGAGATTTAATTTATTTCCACATAAGACAGTTTTGGAAAATATTACGCTTGCGCCGATCAAAGTTAAGAAAGTGAAACTAGAAGTTGCACGTAAGCAGGGGATTGAGCTTTTGGATCGTGTCGGACTTAGCGATAAAGTCGATGCCTATCCGTCGAAGCTCTCTGGTGGACAGCAGCAGCGTGTCGCGATTGCGCGTGCACTTGCGATGGAACCTGAGATTATGCTGTTCGATGAGCCAACTTCTGCGCTCGATCCAGAGCTTGTTGGCGAAGTACTCACGGTTATGAGCGACTTGGCGAAATCTGGTATGACGATGCTTGTCGTCACGCATGAGATGGGATTTGCAAAGGAAGTCGCTGATAAAGTTGTCTTTATGTGCGATGGACAGATTGCGGAGATTGCAAAGCCAAATGAATTCTTTAGCAATCCGCAGCACCCAAGAGCAAAGCAGTTTTTGGGGAGTATATTGTAAAAAGTAGTATGATAAAGTAGTATGATATAGAATGAATCGTAAAGAATTACAAGCTACATTATGTCTATTTCTGACAGCCCTTATTTGGGGGCTGTCTTTTGTTGCGCAAGTTGTCGGCATGGAGTCGATGGGACCGCATACGTTCAACGCTGTGCGATTTACGATTGGCGCGGTGTCGCTGCTTCCCGTGATTTTGATTATGGGGCGTATGGAGCGGACGATGGGCATGAAGGGCATGGAGAGCTTGAAGAGCTTGGAGAGCTTGGGGGGCTTGAAGGGCGTGGAGAGCGTGGAGCGTGTGAAGAGCGTGGGGGGCATGAAAGGCGTGGAGCGTGTGAAGAGCTTGAAGAGCATGAAGAGCATGACGAGCATGACGAGCATGAAGAGCTTGACGAGCATGGAGAGCATGGGGCAAAAGATGAGTGTTCAGGGGGATTCATGTTTTAATGGGAAGGATGTCACGTCTGTGAACGTGGGCATTCGCAAGACGATTTTATTGGGCGTTGTCTGCGGGGGTATTTTGTTTGTCGCAAGCGCGTTACAGCAGATTGGAATTTTATATTCAGGTTCTGCAGGCAAGGCTGGTTTTGTTACAGGGCTTTATATCATCATTGTTCCAATCGTCGGCATCTTTATGCGAAAGAAAGTTGGTGCGTCTACTTGGATTGGCGCGTTATGTGCTGTGTTTGGGCTCTATCTATTATGCGTGACGGATGGGTTTACCCATATTGCTTTTGGGGATATATTGCTCTTTATTGGCGCATTTTTCTGGGCAGCGCACATCATTGTCGTTGATACCATCGTTCATTATGTCAAGCCGCTGACGCTGTCTTTCATGCAATTTGTTGTCTGTGCGCTGTTTAGCGCTATTGCGGCATTTGCCACGGAAGATGTTGTGCTTTCAGGTATTGTCCAAGGATATATTCCAATTCTATACGCAGGCATCTGCTCGGTCGGGATTGCCTATACACTCCAAATTATTGGGCAGAAATATGTGCCGCCAACAAAGGCAGCCATCATCTTCTCACTCGAAGCACTTTTCGCAGCAATCGGCGGTGCTGTCATCATGCATGAAGTTATGAGTATCCGAGGCTATATTGGCTGCGCGATGATTTTTGTAGGTATCATTTTGGCGCAATTGCCGAGTAAGAAGAAATACAAACAAGAATAAATTCAAACAAGATTCACTCCAAACGGAGTGAATCCATACAGGGCGAATCCGTACAGAGCGAATCCATACGGAGTGAATCCATACAGGGCGAATCCGTACAGGGCGAATCCATACGGAGTGAATCCATACAGGGCGAATCACTCGATTGACTCACTTGATTGACTCGCTCGAGCGACTCGGATATTTTGTATATTTTGTATATTTTCGTATGTTTTTATATGTTTCATATGCATATCTTCTGATTCGAATTTTATATGCAATCTCTTCTTTTCGCGATTTTGCGCATAAAAAGGGCTCTTTTTTTACGTAAAATCGAGAAAAGAAGAGATCCGCTATTATTTGGCTATTATTATATATATTGTTTCTGGTTCATGATAGAAATAATATTGTATTCGAAATGATTCGAAATGATTCATATTGATTCGCAATTTTGACAAGATGTGATATATAAACTTCAATATAATGGTATATAATATCGCCAGTAAAATTAGTTTTTCTTAACAGAGATTTATATCATAAGGGGGGAAGCACAATGAAGATTATCGCATTTAATGGTAGTCCACATAAAGATGGCAACACTTATCAGGCACTATCAGCAGTGCTCGCTGAAGTTGCCAAATCTGGGATTGAGACTGAGATTGTTCAAGTGGGGAGCGCAACGATTGCGGGCTGCCTCGGTTGTGGTGGCTGCATGAACAATAAGAACGAAAAATGCGTCATTGCTACGGATCAGGTTAATGAGTGGTTCCAATTGGCGAAAGAGGCGGATGGCTTTATCATCGGTTCACCAGTATATTTTGCAGGTGTTGCGGGCACAATGAAGTGTTTTCTCGATCGATTCTTCTATATCAATTTTGCAAATAACAATTTATTCCGTCATAAAATTGGTGCAAGTGTTGTGGCATTGAGACGTTCTGGTGGTACCGTTACATGGGACGAACTCAATCGATTCTTTATGAGCTCGGAGATGATTCTTCCAACTTCGAATTATTGGAATATTGTGCATGGTCTTACGAGTGGCGAGATTGAACAAGATAAAGAAGGCATACAAGTACTGAAGATTCTCGGTGAAAATATCGCATTTGCAACAAAGGCAATCCATGCGGCGAAGGGTACTGAAGCACCACAACAGGAGAAAGAATTTACGAATTTTATATAGATTTCTGCGATTTCTACTAATTTGACCTGACAATAGAAGCGTCCATTGACAGTTTCTCTTGTTGGGTTTTTTAATTTACTATTTTATGATGTTATGATGTTATGATGTAGACAGAATGGAGCCGTCGATGGATTTGCAGAAAAAGACTGCGAAAATTGTCATCTTTGATGATGAGATTCATATATGCAATTTAATACAGACGCTGATTGATTTTGATAAATTACATCTGAATCTCGTTGGTGTTGCGCACAATGGCGTCGATGCGCTTGATATCTTGAAGCGCGAGAATCCAGAGATTGCAATCTGTGACATTCGCATGCCTGGCTATGATGGGATTGAGGTGCTCAAAGCTGCAGAGGAGCTGGGATCAAAGACGAAATTCATTATCATCAGTGGATATCGTGAATTTGAGTATGCACGTGAGGGTATCAAGCTTGGCGCCGTCGATTACCTCTTGAAACCCATTAACAAGGAGGAGCTGAACAGTTCGATTTTGCGCGCATTGGACGAATACGGCATCGCCGACGAGCTTGGCATCTTGAGTCATGAGCTTATGACGAGCAAAAGTATGCTTCGAGAACAGTTTATCTTGGATATGAAGGAGCGACGTGTAGACCGAACGTCCTTTACGATTGACAATATTCATAATCGCTATAGCATTGATTTTGCTGCAGAAATTTGTGCGCTTTGTCTGCATGTATCCTCGGATACCATTCATGACCAGAAGATGTACGATCTCATCTTAGAGAAATCCACAGGCAATATCGAGGCGCAAATGTCGCAATTGAATGCCGATGCAATTATATTCACGATTGAAAATAATCTGATTGTATTACTTTCAGAAGATGCAGGTGGGGACGAAATTTCATCCTTGATTTTTGATATCCTCAAGTTGGTTGAGCAACCTGCAGGTGCGCTTGCTGGTAGCATGGTGCATCTAGGTAGAGCGCAGCTTGTTCGGAATATGCAATCTGTGGAGGATATGCAGAAAAATGTTGAGGGTGTCGGGGCAGTTGAGAATGTCGATGACGTTGAAGGAGGTGTGCGAAAAATGGTTGCCATTCGTGGCAACCGTGTCGAGGGTGTTGAGAATATCGAAAATGTTGAGGGTGTCGACACCGTTAAAGATATTGATGACGTTGAGGGTATCGGCACCGTTAATGATGCCAAGGATGTTGAGAATGTCGATACTATCGAAAATGTTGAGGCTATCGGCACCTTCAAGGATGTCGGGGATGTTGTGAATGCCGATGATGTCGAGGACGTCGGGGATGTTGAAAATACCAAAGATGTTGAGGATGTCGGGGACGTTGAAGGAGGTGAGCGAAAAATGGTTGCCATTCGTGGCAACCGTGTCGAGGGTGTTGAGAATATCGAAAATATTGAGGGTATCG
>JAISJM010000162.1 GCA_031261525.1 Eubacteriales Family XIII. Incertae Sedis bacterium | reverse complement strand
TAAGGAGAGAACACATGGCAGTAATTAATTTTAGTCACATTGACAAAATCTACCCAGGCAACATTCAAGTTATCAAGGATCTTAATCTTGAGATCAAAGACAATGAGTTCATGATCCTCGTTGGTCCATCTGGTTGTGGTAAGTCAACACTTCTCAGAATGCTCGCTGGTCTAGAAGAGATTTCAGGTGGAGAGCTCGCAATCGACGGTAAGGTTGTCAATGACGTGCTTCCTAAGGATAGAGATATCGCAATGGTATTCCAAAACTATGCGCTTTATCCACATATGAGTGTATATGACAATATGGCATTTGCACTAAAGCTCAAGAAAGTTCCTAAAGATGAGATTAAGAAGAAGGTCGATGCAGTTGCTGACCATCTAAACCTTACAGAGTATCTAGACAGAAAGCCAAAAGCATTGTCTGGTGGACAGAGACAGAGAGTTGCGCTTGGTCGTGCAATGGTTAGAAGTCCGAAGGTATTCCTCCTCGATGAGCCACTATCCAACTTGGATGCAAAGCTCAGAACAGAGATGAGATCAAGAATCAGTGCACTACATAAAGAATTGAACACAACATTTGTATATGTAACACATGATCAGACAGAAGCTATGACAATGGGTGACAGAATTGCTGTCATGAAGCTTGGTGTAATCCAGCAGGTAGACACACCAGAAGTACTCTACAAAGATCCAGTCAATGTATTTGTAGCAAGCTTCATTGGTTCTCCTCAGATGAACATGATCGATGTCCTTGTAACAAAGAAGGACGGCGCGTATGCACTTACATTTGAAGGAAATTACATCACAGTTCCAGTTGGTCTACAGAAAGCTGTTGAGAAGTACGAAGGTAAGGAAATCATCCTTGGTATCAGACCTGAGCACCTCTTCGTATCCAAGGCAAAGGCTGACGCCGATACTGCTGCATTCGAGACAAGAGTAGAACTCGTCGAGATGCTTGGTGCAGAGTCCAATATCTACTTCAACTTACAGCAGAAGCTTCTCGTTGCAAAGGCAACATTGATTGAGTCTGAAGGCATCAATAGAGACGACACAGTCACAATGAAATTAGATACAGCAAGCTTGATGCTCTTTGATAAAGAGTCAGAACAGCGAATTAGAGCGTAATACACAACCTATTCTTTCAGTTCCATTCCCACAATGGCAAAATGCCGCTTACTTATGTAAGCGGCATTTTGTTAATGTAATATCTATTATATTAACAAAGTTACCCTCTATCGCAACATAGTTACAATGTGGATTCAATCACAACGCCTATTTACAAACCACATCTACAATACAATCAAGCACTTCCAATGGAAATCAGCCCATTCCGAACCGAAATTTATCTTGTATGATAGTAGCAGTTATTGGTGCAGGTGAGTAGGCAGCGTGTTCTAGTAGCCAACGCTCTTTAGATAATCCAAACTCGCTTTGACTTCTTCCAAACTCTTGTCCGCATTGCGTGGATCTTTCTCTTGCTCAATCGTAATGAATCCATGATAGTCAATCTCTTTCAAGAGGTTCAGCACACCTTCATAATCCACAACACCTTGTCCGATTGGACACATGACGCCCTCCGCACATCCATCAAAGAATCGAATCTTTCGGCTCAGTACATCATGATATTTTTCAATATCAATATCCTTAAAATGAATGTAATCGAGTCTGTCTGCATATTTTCTAAGCCACGCCACTGGGTCCAGTCCCGCATAATACAGATGCCCCGTATCAAGTACAAACCCCGCCAAATCTGCAGGAATCGCCTCCGCGATACCATCGATTTCATCTTCAAATTCAATATAGCCACCAGCATGTGGATGAATCACAGCTCGGATCCCATACTCCTTTGCTACTTTCGCAACCTGTGTGAAGTTATTCACCATGATATCCCAATCCTCTTGGGAAAGTCTCGGCGCTGTATCTGGATGACCCGCAGCATAGTCACGTTCATCATGCCCCCAGTCCATCACCGTCAGATATGGTGTCGCAAAATGCTGCCCATCCTCTTTCGGAAATGATGGCAATTTCGTGATAAATTCGCAAATCTCTCTAGCTTCCTTGAGTCTTTGCTCTAGTGCATCGCCATTTTTCATATCAGAGAAAATGGTTCCTGCGACGATAATTAATTCATTGCGCTCCAGTTCACTTGTCACCTCATCAAAATCAGCCAATGGCAAGTATCCATAGGGACCAAGCTCGATGCCTTTATAACCCGCCTCGTGTGCTTCATTTAATACGCTCTTCCATGGTGGAAGATTTGGATTTGTGACATCATCGATACCCCAGCAACATGGTGCGATTGATATATTGATACTCATTTTTCATCTCCATTTCATAATTTAAATTAGAACCTCTTTCTTAATAATAAGTATAGTGTAGAAGCTACGATTCTGCGACAACTATCATGCTATATCTCACTATATAAATGACGGAAACTTCAATATCTTTCATTTTTAATGTGATTGCATTGTAAGTATATTGCTATTCGATTTCCTATCGCAATATACTTACAGTGTGAATGGATTCACAATTATTATTACTGACCGTCTGTGATGGATACAATCCGATTCTATCAACGAAAACCGAACCAATTTAGGCTCGCAATTTGTGTGATGAAAGTTCCAATCAAAGCATGATAATTGTCGCACAGATGCCATCATACGTATATACTTAACTCATGGAAAGACGGTGAGAGGAATCTCAAATGATTATTTAATGATAGAGGAGGACACTATGTTTGGTGGAGAACGCGCAGTAAAGAATTCAGTACGCTGGGGTATGGTTGGTGGCGGAAAGGGCAGTAATATTGGTGCAATTCATCGGTCAGCTGCGCTTCGCGATCTAAACTTCGAATTATTAGCAGGGGCTTTTGATATTAATCCTGAGCGTGGCAAGGAATTTGGAATTGAAATTGGTATTGCGGAAGAACGCTGCTATCCTGATTATGGGACATTATTTGCGGAAGAAATAAAACGACCTGATGGTATTCAAGCGGTCACCATTGCAACACCGAATGCAACACATTATACAATTACAAAGGCTGCATTGGAAGCAGGGCTTCATGTTGTGTGCGAGAAGCCGATGTGTTTCACTGTTGAAGAAGCGGATGAACTTGTGCGTATTGCAGATGAAAAAGGGCTCATCATTGGTGTTACCTATGGCTACGCTGGACACCAATTGATTGACGAGGCTCGTAGATTAGTGGCAGAAGGCGCTTTAGGTGAGATTAGAATCTTAAATGCAAAATTCTCTCATGGTGGCAATAGTACTGCCGTTGAAAAAGAAGTGCCATCTCAAGCATGGAGACTCGATCCAAAGAAAGCGGGTCCAAGTTTTGTGCTTGGTGACCTTGGTACACACGCTTATTATCTTTTAGAGACAATTGTTCCAAATGTTAAAGCAGAGAAAGTCTTGTGTTTTATGCAATATTTTGTAGAAGATCGCGTCCTAGAAGATAATGCACAAGTCTTGATTCAATATGATACAGGTGCAGTCGGAAATCTATGGATCTCTGCCGTAAATGCTGGTCAGACACACGGTCTTGGATTTAGAATTGTTGGTGAAAAAGCAAGTATCGAATGGGCTGCTGATGCACCAAACTATCTTAAATTTGAAGAAAATGGAAAGCCATTCCAGATTTATGAAAGAGGTGGTTCTTATATTCATGAAGAGGCAAAATTCATGGATCGTGTCGCCGGTGGACATGCAGAAGGACTCTTCGAATCATGGTCCAATATCTACAGACAGTTTGCAATCGTCATGGAACTTGCGTCGGAAGGCAAGTATGAAGAGACGAAGAACATATGGTATCCAAATGCAAAAGAAGGTCGCGAAGGAGTCAACTTTGTAGATAAAGCTGTGGCATCTGGCAAAGCTGGAGCTACTTGGGTAACATTATAATTTGATATATGCCAAACCAATGAAAAGCCGCTTACCTGTGTAAGCGGCCTTTCATTGGTTTTACAGTTGTACGAATGATGGCTTATTATCTTGGTTATCCCAAAGAGTTATTCCTAAGAATCGTACATTTGTAAATGAAATCTTATCGTCCCTAAGCTTATCTGCCAATGGTATAAACGGAGTTGTTCACGACCACCGACCTGAGAACCTACGAGATTGCAGATCGTGTTGGCATCAATGATCCAGTCTATTTTTCAAAATTATTTAAAAAAATTACAGGTATGCGCGTAAGGGACTACAAAAGTACAAATATCGATTAAGAAACATCACGATTGATATCACAAGCTATCTCACAACAAGAAAGTGTCATGTTTGTATAAATAATTGGTGTGCATGAATGAAGACAGCACGCAAATGCAACATTTTCATAGGTATTGGCTTGTGGGTAATTCCGCAAGAAGAGTAACAATATCTTCATGAAGCAGGCATATAATATACCCATAAACGAAATGAGTGGAAATGATGTCTGGAAGTAATGTTTGAATTAATTAGTGTGCAGGGACGAATTTACAAATTTTGAAGGAGGGTATGATGAAGATTGCGGCAAAGGATTTGAGCTTGGGGTACAATAAGATTGTGACGAAAGAGGCTCATCCACAGATGAACATGGACTACGGTGTACTAAAGCTAGAAGCGGGTGGCACATTCAGCGAGACATCAAAAGGGGAGACAAACTATGCGCTCATCTCGGGCGAAGTTGAGTTCACATTTGATGGTCAGACAAAGACAGCAGTGAGAGACAATCCATTCCACCATAATCCAATTCTGTTAAGAGTTGCGACTGGTGCAGATGTACAGATTAAGGCAGTAAAGGATTCGGAAGTTGCGATTGTATCGACAGACAATGCCCATACATTTGCATCAGAATTTATTGGCGAAGAGGACTTGCTTCAAGCATCAGAGCTTCGTGGCGAAGGACTCATGAGAGACGCATCCACTCGAGTTGTCAGAACTTATTATGATAGAAGCAACAAGCCAGAGACAAATTTCTTCCTAGGAGAGGTCGTAAGTTATCCTGGCAAATGGTCAAGCTTTCCGCCACATCGCCATGTAGAGCCTGAGATTTACTATTACAGGTTCTTGCCAGAAGATGGCTACGGACTCGGCGAGTTTGGCAACGATGCTTACAAGATTCAGAACGGCGACACACAGATTATGGTCGGCGATTCACACAGCCAGTGCACAACGCCAGGCTATGCAGAGTGGTATCTGTGGATTATCAGACTTAGAGATGATCACCCAATGGAGACACTGAACATCGAGCAGTATCAATGGGTTAATAATCCGGACGCGAAGTTTTTCCCAGAAATCTAAAATTGGCTACTACGAGATTAGTTCGTAGTTTCGATATTAATGAAAAAATAGGAAAGGATAAATAAAATGGCTACGAAGAAAATAAGATTGACTGTTGGTCAAGCATTGGTAAAGTTTCTCAACAACCAATATCTCGAGATCGATGGAGATGAGCATCCATATGTAGAAGGTGTATTTGCAATTCTTGGACATGGTAATGTAACAGGATTTGGACAAGGACTTCAAGAAGATCCTGGTCACCTCAGAGTATATCAAGGCAGAAATGAGCAGGGTATGGCTCATGCTGCAATGAGCTTTGCAAAGCAGACAAACCGAACAAAAATCATCGCGTGTACTTCATCTGTAGGACCTGGTGCTGCCAACATGGTTACAGCAGCAGCGACTGCTACAGTAAACAATGTCCCTCTATTACTATTCCCATCTGACACATTTGCGACACGTCAGCCAGATCCAGTACTTCAGCAATATGAGCAGAAGTATGATTTGTCACTGACAACCAATGATGCATTCAGACCAGTTGCTCGTTATTGGGATCGAGTTACACGTCCAGAGATTCTCATGAGTGCAATGATCAACGCAATGCGCGCTTTGACAGACACTGCAAATACTGGTGCTGTCGTCATTTGCCTCCCACAAGATGTACAGGGCGAGACATTTGACTATCCAGAATATTTCTTCGAGAAGAGAGTGCACCATATCCCACGCCGTGTTGCGGATGCTGGCGAGATTGCACGTGCAGTCGAGATTCTAAAGTCTGCAAAGAGACCTTACATCATCGCAGGCGGCGGTGTCAGATATTCACTCGCGGGCGAAGCGATCGAAAAATGGGCTGTAAAACTCGGAATCCCATATACAGAGACACAGGCTGGCAAGAGCTCAACAAAATCTTCCAATCCATTTAACATGGGTGTTGGCGGTGTATCTGGAACACTTGCAGGCAACGAAATTGCGACAACTGCAGACGTAGTCTTCGGAATCGGCACAAGATTCAACGACTTCGTAACAGGTTCTAAGGAAATATTTAGAGCAGAAGGCGTTAAGTTTGTTGCACTCAATACGGCTGAATTCGATGCAGAGAAGCTCGATGCAACAAGAGTTGTCGGTGACGCGCTTGCCAATATCGAAGTCATCTTCGGTGAGCTCGATAAAGCAGGATACAAGACTTCCGATGCATATCTTGAAGAAATCAAGAAAATCAAGGCTGATTGGGCTGTTGAGCATGCGAAGATTACAGGCGCATTATACACAGGCGAAGACTTCGTACCTTGCGTACCATCTTCAACAGATAAAATTATCAACGACTACATCGATCAAATCGGCGGAACAATCACAGAGTCCAATGGCGTTGCAATCCTTCGTGAAGAAATCGACGAAGACGCAATCGTTGTTGCAGCTGCAGGAAGTTTGCCTGCTGACCTCGCAAGACTGTGGACCTCCGAAGTTCCTTATACATACAACATGGAATATGGATATTCTTGCATGGGTTACGAGATTGCTGGTGCGCTCGGCAGCAAGATTGCAGAGCCAGACAGAGAAGTCTATGCACTCGTCGGCGACGGTTCCTTCATGATGCTCCATTCAGAGATTCCAACAGCAATTCAGGAGAACAAGAAAATCACAGTTGTCGTCTATGACAATACCGCATTTGGTTGTATCAACAACTTGCAAATGGGCTCAGGTATCGAATCTATGGCAACAGAGATGCGTTACAGAAATGAAGAGACTGGTCTACTCGACGGTGATTATGTCTATACTGACTTTGCTAAAATCGGCGAAGGCTACGGCATGGTTGGCTACACAGCAAAGACTCCTGAAGAATTCAGAGCTGCTGTCATCGATGCGAAGAAGCAGAGCAAATCTTGCTTAATCGACGCAAAGACACTACCTAAGACGATGGCTGAAGGCTACTTGGCTTGGTGGCACTATGGTGTCGCTTCAACTTCAAAGAGCGAAGCAACACAGAAGGCTAGAGCAGCAGTAGATGCAAAGCTTGAAAATGCTAGAATGTACTAAGATGAATCTATAGTTCGTTGAATTAAATTTTGGTATTGGTATGGGGTTCGATATAAATAATAAAATGCCCATGATTGCGCTTGCGGTCATGGGTGTTTTATTGTTGACAAGTTGAATAGAAAAGAATACAGCACGTGACATACTTATTAATTTTGAAGATTACAAGAAATTTGTCTCTATTGGTAATCTATCACTTCACGCAATAACAAAGTTTGCAAAAGAGCAAGGCGTGCAAAACGATGTGGTTACCGGAAGACTGCAGTCCGATGGGTCGATTGACGTACGTATTAAAGTACGTTATAATTTAATAAGGATATTTCTGTAAATAGAGGTGAATGACTATGAGTATCGCTATAATGAACCCATCGAATGCAAGAAAAAATTTATATAAATTATTGCAAGAAGTTAATAAAAATCATCAAGAAGTTCAAATCATTAGTGAAAAACCAGAAAATAATGCGGTATTGATAAGTTTGGATGACTGGAATTCCATTAAAGAAACGCAGTTTTTAGAGGCAACAGGTGTTATGGACAAAGTCCGCGAACGAGAGCTTGACGATTCAGGTTTTACAAATATTGACGAGATTGATTGGGATAACCTATGATAGATAACTTTAAGGTACACATTAAGAATTCGGCAAAGTCTGATTTAAAAAAGATACGAAATTCCAATCTTAAAGAACAATTTGATGAAGTTATTTTACAATTAAAAAGGAATCCATACGAGACGAATCAAGGATTTGAAAAGTTAAATCCAAAACATCTCGGTAGATATTCACGGCGAATAAATGTACAACATCGAGTCGTATATACGGTCAATGATGACACACAAGAAGTAAATATCTACAGTGCATGGTCACATTATGAATAATCGAAACAAACCGTCGCAAGCATTCACGCTTACGGCGGTTTTATAATTCTATCGTGAGACAACTTTCTCAAGCGTCTTCCGCGCTCCGATTGTATACAAATCTTCAAGCACCTCCAGATATGCAGCTGCAAAGACTTCATTCTCCGCAAGATTCCCAAAGAAAATCTCTTGCCTGATAAATGCGAGTTTATCTGTTTTTTGCTTTGCCGCAGCGGCTTTGAGGGCAGCTTCATTTGGATCGCTCATTTTGATTTCATTTCCATTGTCATCGATTAATTCGCAGTACTTCGCCCATGCTGCAATCGCTGCCGCGGAGTATTTCACACTACCGCCATGCGCAAGCTGATTATTCACAACAGGCACAATCATCTTCGGAATTCTGTTGGACGTGTCTTCTGAAAGTCGAAATAGTGTATCTTTAATCGCGATATTTGTAAATCTGTCGAGCAAAGATTGTTTGTAGGCGGTCAAGTCGATTGGCAGTGGATCTAGCGAATGTGTTGCCTCTTCATTCATGTAGAGCATCAAGAAATCTTTGAAAAGGGGGTCACTTGCAGCCTCATCGACATAGGTATCGCCAACCAATTGTCCGAAGTGCGCTAAACATTGGTGGCTTGCGTTCAAAAGTCTGAGCTTCATGAGTTCGTATGGGACGACATTTGCTACGACTTCAACACCAACATGTTCATAGGCTGGTCGTCCTGCGCTGAAATCATCTTTGATGACCCATTGTATGAAATCTTCGCAGATGACAGGATAATCATCTTCGATGTCGTATGTTTTTTGCAGATATGCAATGTCTGTATCGGTGGTTTTGGGCGTGATTCGATCGACCATTGTCGGCGGGAACGAAACTTCATTTTCTATAAAATCTGCGATATCAGCTGTCGATGAATCTTGTGCAGAGACAAGTTTTGCAAATGACGTAATTGCTAGTTTTATCATGTGACCGTTATCCTGGACATTGTCACAGCTCATGACTGCAAATGGTTTCAACCCGCGTTCTTTCCTCAGCTTTAGGGCGTTGTATATAAATGCAAATGCTGTCTTTGGCGCATCTAAATGTGCTAAATCGTGCACGATATCTGGATTGTCAGCAATAAATTCTCCCGTAATCTGGTTGAAATTGTAACCACCTTCGGTGATTGTCAGAGAGACAATTTTAATTTCTGGTGATGCCATCTTCTCTATTAACGCCGTGGGATTTTCTGGTGCATAGATATAGTCAATAATGCTACCGATTACGCGTGCTTTTTCATTGCCAAAAGGATCTCTTTCGAGCAACGTATACAAATAATCTTGTGATACGAGCGCATCTTTCATCTTTTGATCAAAAGGAAGCAGCCCAACGCCAACGATTCCAAAATCGAATGCTTCTCCTTGGTTTAATAAATCATCTAGGTATCGAGCTTGATGTGCCCGATGGAAACCACCTACGCCAATATGTACAATGCCTGGTGTGACTTTGCTTCTGTCATATGTCGGTAATGTGACGGAATTAATCGACTCTAAGTTTTCGGTATTTAGTTTCATGACGACTGCCTTTCTTTTTTTATTTGTATATTTTAATAATTAGTTTTGTAAAACAATTTTATAAAACTAATTATATATAAAATATAGGGGTTTGTCTAGTATAAAATAAAAAACTGACCAATCGTTACATGGTCAGTTCGTTGTTATGTTGAATGAGTAGTATTTGAAATATATAAGGCATCGCATCATCTAAAAATTTTCTAAAAATTCATCGATGATAATCAGCGCGGCACCTGTCGAAATTGCATTATATTGATATCTCGCGATAGAAATTACAGGTAGGTTGTCAGGGAAAGCCGTAATTTCTTTTATATTGTCTGCCAATCTCTCCAAATCTTCTCCTGTTAGATACTTTGCCACATGACCACCTAGTATAATTTCCACATCGAGAAGCATATTGGAATTATGAATCAGAAGTGCTAAATTTTTTAAAAAAGCGTCCCATCGTGTCTTCGCGTCAGCGTTGCCATTTGCCTTTTTCTCAAAAAATTCAGCATTTGTTTCGTCTTCCCCGACGAGAGAATTCAACGAGCAATAGGGATCGGCACACCCTTTTTTGCCGCAATAACAAGTCAATCCGTCTGGGTGTATGATGGCGTGTTCGATGACGCCACCCATAGAATGATCGCCGCGATGTGCCTTACCATCAAAGATGACACTACTTCCTAAATGTGGGCTGACCGATAGATAAATGGCATTTTTGAGATTTTTTCGTTCCCAGCTTTCAGCAATGGCAGCGCATCTTGCATCGTGCAGCAAATAGCAATGAGGCTCCAGATATTGTTGAAATGCCTCGACATTCAGCCCGGTGTTTCCAAGAATGAGTCCCCAAGAGATACTTTTTCTATCTAGCGACGCGATTCCCTGCAATGTAAAGGCAATCCCCAAAATTTTAGAGATTTCAAATCCTTCTTTCATTATAAAATCGTTGATCGTCGCGGAGACTTCTTTATAATAAGAATCCTCATTTTTATAACGTATGTCAACGGTTTGTCTCGCAATGGCATCTCCTTTTAGGTCGATTGCGGAGATGTAGGCGTGTTTTTTTATGATTTCTACGCCGATGGATAGATATGCATTCTTGACGATTTCGTATGCGATTGCTCTTCTTCCGATATAAGAAGGCATGGTGTCACCTTGCCTGACGAATCCTTTTTTGATTAGTTTCGTCAGATGGGTTGTTACCGTCGGTAAACTCATATTGAGGGCATTTGCGATTTCTTGTTTTGATGCAAAACCACGATTATATAAAAAATTATAGACATCTCTATAATTTTGTCTTTTGATACCGATTGGTTTTGTCTTTGTGTGCTCCTGTAGTGTTCGATCCGAAATAACCGCCATATATTCCTCCAACGCCTTGAGTTTTCAATCAGAATTCTTTTATAAAATTATATCATAAAATTGTTTTATAAAAAAGATGATATACTGCATACCATACTCCTTTACTATGTAAATGGGATATGATATACTGCATACCATACTCCTTTACTATGTAAAGGGGATAGAACTGACACTTCGAAGGAAATAATTTAAAAATACGGAGGGATTTGTATTGCTTTGTCAATGAAGTGAATACGCGTTAAGAGCGAATATGTATTTGGAATGAGAGGATGCATTAAGTATGGAAAATAAATTGTTAATAGATTGGAATGACTTTGTTGAGATGCACAATATTTTTAACAATGAGAAGCAATTACAAATTCATTTTAAACAGCTACTTGCAAGGAGTGTCTGGGGAAACGAGATAAAGACAGAGTATCCTATACGCATGGGAACAACTACAAAACGTGCTGACATTATGTTGCTACAAGCAGATAGACCATTTTTATGTATTGAAGTAAAAAAAGCAGAGGCGCAATTTAATAATGAATCTGAGGCGCAGTTAATGTCGTATATGCGCATATCCGATGCTAAGTTTGGCATGCTAGTCTGCGATAAACTACATTTATTTTATGATGATCACAGTAGTGACGGTAAACGTTTTAATAAAATTACTGAAATTAATATAACGAAGGACAATGAAGACGCTATTGAATTATTGCAAGTACTCCTTGACGCAAAGCATGATATGAATGTATTGTTGGATTATTGTGCGAGGACGAAAGTAGAGTATATGCAACGTGTTGACGATGCCAAAAAATCTAAAGTCGCACACCATCAAAATAATACACCGCCTAGAGGGCAAAGACTAGGCGAAAGTTTTGATGAAAGCAACTGGGATGAGTGTAGGTGGGTCATAATTAAGACAAGACAAGAAACTATAGATGAAAATGGATCACTTTACGAGGCGGTACGTTGTGCTTGGTGCGCAAATATAGAACGCATAGAGAAGGCAACTTATGTATTAGCTGCAGTAGAGGGTAAAGTTGTAGGTGTATTCAAACCTGATTTTTGGTTTAAAACCACAATAGAGAACATTGAAAAGTATAAATGTAAAGTACGAGAGCCTGAAATATTAGAGAATCGTGTTGGTTTTGTTGGCGAAGAGGCACCTGATGATATAAAGCATCGATACATAAATAAACCCATCCATAAGAATCAGGCTGTAGTTGTATATAACTATGATGAGAACGGACATTTAAAACCATATGATAGGCGCAGCAGATATGATTATAAGTTATAAAAATGAAGTGATTTTAGTGAGGGGTTGTATGGCTAATAGAATTTAAAAATACTACCATTGCATGATTCTATTCCCATTATAAGCACTCCATAGAATCAAACTTCACCAAGTCAAAAATAAGTGGCTCTTTGATGAGCTGCGCCCACGCATGAAACGTGGCATTCACGAAATCCTCACCAAGCGGAATCTCACCATCAATAAGGGGGCATGTGTAACCATACCCTTCTGTATTTTGAAGCACCATAGATAGTTTATCGTTCGAATCGAGGTATGGACGAAGGGGAAATGTTCGGCACTGAATCGGACGTTTCTCTCGTGGACAGACTGGTGGTGTCTTGCACCGAATAAAGTGAACGTCTCCATGCCACGATTCGGGAAAGTCAAAATCCATGGCATCTTGCACATTCCAAAACAGCCAATCCTTATCCGCTTCTGTAAACATCGATTCTTCGCCAGGGAGCAGATAGATGCCCATATCGAAGTCCTCGTCATCATCCGAGATGGCAGTTCCACAACACACAGCATTACAGAGCGTCCCGCAATCGCGGGTGATTGGACTTACTTGATCGAGCCTTTTATATATTTCTTCATATGTTTTCTTTGTAATTGTATTCTTCTTCATAGTTCTTATTTTAGTCGATACTCGCATAAGATTCAAGGGTGCAGCTCCATCTGGATAGAAATTACAAAGTTGGGCGTTACAGTTCATGCCCGATGTCATTCCCATAGCTACTGCAAGTATTGCAAGTCTGTTCATGCGAAGTCATAGCGACTTTTGCGATGATTTGTAGAAGTCGTACCCAAAATAACGCTAAAACAACGCCAAAACAACGCCAAATCGGTCACTTAATAACCCGAGAATACGCAAAACTCGCAATATCGTCCCCCAAAAGGCTGTATTTAGGGACTGAAATCCGACTTTTGCGTACACGCGAGATATAAGCATGGTATCAGCTTGAGGTATATTTGACTTGAGGCATATTGAGCCACAAAATGATACCAACCTTACATCTCACACATTTTATTGCCATTCAATGTTATATCATTCGCGCACATGCTTATATGGGAATGACATCGTAACAATTGAGAAGAGGCATACGATAATGATGCGAGAGACAGTCGACCAATTATTGACATGATTTCGTATCACAAAGTGCCACTGAAAATGTCAACCGAGTCGCGTCATCATCACTTTCTGCTTTGATAGATTCGCCTAGCCCTTTGATAATTTCCTTGGTAATCGACAATCCAAGTCCTGTGCCAGCTCCGGCATGGGACTTGTCTACTTTGTAGAATCGGTCAAAGATATATGGCAAATCTTCTGCAGGGATATGTGAACCTGTATTTGCAACAGTTACATAGAGTTTCGATTGTGATTCATGAAGGACCAATGTGATATTTCCAGTATCAGGTGTATGCTTTGCCGCGTTGTCGATTAAGGCGATGAGCACCTGCTCGATACGGTCTGGATTACTGAAAACGTTGATGGGCGCATTGATATTATTGATATTATTGAAACCTGTCGAATATATCTTGCCCATATCAACATCGAACTCAATTCCATGATCCTCTAATATTTCGCCATAAATATCCGTGACATTTGCGATGATTTCTCTGAAATCGAATTTCTTCTTTTGTATGGCTTCTGTGCCCGCTTGCAATCTGGACAACTCCAATGTATCGTCAACGAGTCTTGATAGCCGCATGGATTCGCGGACAATATTGTTATAGAATAATTCTTTTTTCTCATCAGTCTTTGCCATTCCGTCGCGTAGCGTCTCGCCCATAGCGCGAATAGATGCAACTGGCGTACGCAGCTCGTGGGAGACATTTGCAACATAGTCGCGTCTCGTCTGTTCGAGTCTTTCGGATTCGATTGCAAAATGATTGATTGCTTTGCCAAGTTCACCAATTTCGCCAGCGGTATGCTCGTCTGCACGGATTGTAAAATCTCCATTACTCATTGCTCTTGCAACATTTTCCATCTTGCGTATCGGCAATACCAAACGTCTTGCGGCGAAGTAGCCAGGAATGAGCATGATGAGGAACGCGATGAATGTGCTGAAAATGAGTGTGATATTGAGACTGTTCATTGTCTCGTTGAGCTCGCCAATGGGCTTTGTGAAGATTACGGCACCGACGATTTCCGCATTTTCATCAGGAGTGAAATCCGTATGAACGTTGCTAGAATTTAAGTTGTTACTTGTATTTGATTGGCTCTGTGACTCGGAATTACCCGTATCTGAACTATCGCTTGAACCAGAATCGCTAGACAGAATTGGCACGCCCACAACTAAAAATGTTTCGCCTGATTCTGTCTTTCTGTGTGTGGTTATTTCATTTCCATCTTTAAGAATATTGTCCAAATCTGTCTTATATGCTTGCTCAAGCTCAGCGTCAAGCGGATCTCCCAAATACGCATTTTGGTACGCATTATCAAGAGGTAACATGGATTCATTATTTGACGATTCCTTTTTTGGAAATATTTGTCCAAATTTACTATTCTGTTTATTATCTTGAATGTTATCTGGTGGTGGGCTTATTGGATTTCCAAAGGGGTTATCCAGTCCATTTTTACTAGGTGTACGATTTAACGTACTCTTTGGCGTCAGTAACTGGTTTCCATTTGCATCAAAAATATGGATAGATGCTCCTAGAAAGTTTTTATTTTCGGGACCAAGGATGGACATGAGCCCACGATTTTCCGAAGTATTGTTCTCTGCAAATGAATGATTTGAATTGATATTTTCGCTAGATTGGGTGTAACCATCGCTGAGTGGTGAGTCTCCTATTTCATTGATGATGTCGGAATTCGCCACCGCACCTGCTACCGTCTGGGCAATTGGAATCAGCTCATCTGCTTTAATCTTCGTGTACATCTTCTGCGTGACAACGATATAGATGACCGCCGAAAGCACGCCTGACAGCAACACTGCAGACAATAGCAATAATATAATCTGACGTAATAATTTGCTTTTTCTCATGAACCTCTCCAGAATTGCGACTAAAAATCGCGGTTATTTTGCTCTCCTCAGTGCAACATTTGACAAATAATAAGCATATTATTGTTCAAACGATTCGTCATTACA
>JAISJM010000158.1 GCA_031261525.1 Eubacteriales Family XIII. Incertae Sedis bacterium | reverse complement strand
ATAATAGAAAGCCCAAGATTGTAAACATGAACAATTTTGGGCTTTCTATATCGCTACAACAATTCTACTTTGCCCCTACTTTCCACTCCCCAACAGCATGCGTCTCATCATCAAACTATACACCTACCTTGTAAAGTGTCTTTCCGCTCGCAGTATAAGGAATCATATAACCTTATTATATATAGTAAAAAAAGAAAAACAGGAACGTATTCCTGTTTTTCATACTAATTTCGGGAATACATTCCTGTAATTTCTTTTGGTTTACTTATACAACGTTTATAATCCGAGTTCCGTCTCAAGATCTTCTTGTGCTGTATCCAGTGATTTTTTCACGTCAGCACCATTTTCAAACACCTCATTCAACGTAACAGTACCCATTTCAACATCAATGGACGGATAGACAGGGAGTGCAAATGACTTCTGAATGGCAAGTCCATCTTTCATCTCTGAAAGCACATCGAAGATGTTGTTTTGGAAATACTTGTTATACTGATTATCAGGATTATGAGTAACCGCATCATCTTCCCATACTTTCGTATTGACAGGATCGAATCCAAGCTTATCCCAAATCTTCACGCCACCTTCATAAGAGAGTTTTGCGTATGCGATGAACTCACCCGCAAGTTCTGCATTTGGTTTATCGGCAACGACAGCAGTACCTGTTCCACCGAGACCAACAGACTGATTTACAGAATCTGAATTGACCGGAGGTGTCGCAATTGCAATCTTTCCATTTAGGTCAGGCATATAATTTAGATATCTGGACATATACCATTCAGGCATGATTACTGCTGCAAAATCGCCTTCATTGATAGAGCCGTATGCCTCTTCCATTGCAGTCTGACCTGTTGGGATTGTTGCGATGGCATTGGCATCAGCTAATTCTTTAACCTGTGAAAGCGCGTCAATAATTTCAGGTGTATTTACTTTTACGTTGTCATCTTTGTCGACCCAATCCGTGCCACGTTGCGCTAGTTGTAAATTCATCTGGAACAAGGCAGATGTGTCAATATTGCCAAGGTGTTTCCCTGTTGCTTCAAAATACTTTGTACCAGCAGCTTTGAAATCATCCCAAGTCTTGAGCGTTGTATAGTCGATTCCAGCAGCGTCAAGCAATTCGGTATTGTAAAAGGCAACTGTCGTACCAACGTGTGTAGGCATACCATATAGTTTTCCATCGGTGGTGTATAGCTCAAGTCTTGATTTTACAACATCTGCCTCATATGGCTTCGCATATTTAGATAGATCAAGAAGTGCTGGCGTACCTTGCGTGAAATTCGCAAAGCGGCTCACTTCGATGTCAACGAAATCAGGTGTCCCTTCACCGGAACTGAGTGCTATTTGAAGCTTGTTGTGCATATCTTCATATGGCAATACATTTACATCAACTTCGATCTGACGATCTGGATTCTCTTCGTTCCACGACTCTGCCATCTCTTGAAAGAACTCACCGTGAAGGTCTACAAATGTCCACAATTTCAGAACACTCTTACCATCCTTCGTTGTTGTAGATTCTTCTTCTTTTTTGCTGGACTTACCACAAGCAGAAAAGCTTCCCATGATCATGATTGCGATCAATAAAATCGCGACGATTGAACGTTTCTTCATTTTGCTTCCTCTTTTCCCTTTCAACTTTATATTATTTATGAACTACCAACTATTTTTGAAAGAATCAGAGATATTCGGGTTCCATGTCTCTCATTCTTATCAAAATCACAATGCGCCGAGCCGAATCACATTCCAAGATGCGTTGCACAACAATGTTGTCAGTACGCCATTTGCGACATTTGCATCTGAACGCACTACTGGATAAACTTGCTCATGGTTTGCAGAATTCTGGGCTTTTAAATTATCATTTTCGAGCACGATATGTTCGATGACCTTGTAATTTTCAAAACTTCTCACATCAACAGTCAACAAGACATCATCTTCAAGATTTCTGTTTACTGCAAATATCGTTACTTCACAAGTCTCTTCGTTATAGATGACCACGCTCTCAATATCTGTGATTTCATCATGACCCGAAGTGGCATGCGTCGGACTATCGACAAGCGCCTCAAGAACTTTGCCTCTTCCATAAATGGAAGCATGTAAGTATGGATAGTAGATTGTCTGTCTCCATGCAGTGCCATCTTTTTCCGTCATAATAGGTGCGATGACATTTACGAGCTGGGCAAGGCATGCCATCTTTACTCTGTCTGCATGCTTGATCAAGGTGATAAGCATGAGCCCAACAAGCAGTGCATCTTCAAATGTATAATGATCTTCCAGCAAAGATGGTGCAATCTGCCAAGGATGATTTGTCATCGTGTTGTCATCCTCTTTGTTGGTATGAAACCAAACATTCCACTCGTCAAAGCTGAGGTTGATGGATTTATTGCTTCGCTTTTTTGCCTTCACGAAGTCACATGTCGAGATGACACTTCTGATAAAGGCATCCATGTCGTCTGATTTTGCAAGAAAATCGGCACTATCATTTGTGTCATTGCCGTAGTATTGATGGAGCGAGACATAATCCACAAGTTCGTAATTGTAGTCAAGTGTCGTCGATTCCCATTGCGGAAACGTCGCCATATCTTTTCCAGAACTACCGCATGATACCAATTCAATGGTTGGATCGATCAGTTTCATTGCCCTTGCAGTCTCCTGAGATAAACGCCCATACTCGTCCATCGTCTTGTGTCCAACCTGCCATTCGCCATCCATCTCATTGCCGAGGCACCAAACCTTGAAATCATACGGCTCTTTTCTGCCATGCTTGATTCGCAAATCACTGTATTTCGTGCCTGATTTAAAATTGCAATATTCAAGGAGATTACATGCATCGGCAATGCCTCTTGTGCCAAGATTGATTGCCATCATGACTTCTGAATTCACTTTATTCGTCCATCTTGAAAATTCATCTAATCCAAATGAATTCGGTTCGAGGCTTCGCCATGCAAGATCTAATCGTGCTGGTCTTTCAGCTACAGGACCGACACTATCCTCCCAAAAGAAATTTGAGACAAAATTACCACCTGGATATCTGATGATTGGGACATCCAATTTCTGCACCAATTCAATAACATCTTGCCTGAACCCATGCACATCTGCGGAGGGATGGTTCGGCTGGAAAATGCCGCCATAGACAGCCCGACCAAGATGCTCAATAAACGATCCATAAATCC
>JAISJM010000016.1 GCA_031261525.1 Eubacteriales Family XIII. Incertae Sedis bacterium | reverse complement strand
ACATTTGATGCATTTATGCTATGGTACATTGGTTGTATTATTAGTTGCAATTTTAGTACTACCAAAGACACATGAACTCGTGATTCCAGCAATGGTCATCCTTCTATTGGTTGCAATCTGCTGCTTCCTCGTACGTGGTATCTACTATGCACCAATTGGTGAGATGGGTATTGGTAAAGTAAATGGTGCTGCAGCAATGGCTGTCGCCTCTTTCATCGGATATTCACCATCATTCTGGGGCTATCCACTCTTTGGATTCCTCATTGGTAAATTTGATTCTGCACGAGCATACCAATATATCTTCATTCTGCTCATCGTTCTTGCAGCATGCGGATTCACATTTACGCATTTCATTGGAAAGCGCGTCGTAAGCTACCGTGCAAATCAGAAAGCAGAAAATTCATCGGAAGATTCAGCTGTATAAATAATCATTCTGAAATACACAAAATACATAATATATCCAAATAAAAAGGACAGTGCAAATCGGTAGGAGTCGATTTGCACTGTCCTTTTCTGTGAATTACAATTTATTTTTCATCTTGGAATGTATCTACATTTTCTTTCGTGACTAACTTAAATGGAATAAATATAACTTCATCGACAGTCTCACCTTCGTGAACCTTGATTGCCAAATCAACAGCCCCTTCACCCTCGGCAACAGCATCTTGAAATGCCGAAGCATTGAGCCAACCTTCGCGGATTGCATTGCATCCATCAGGTGTTGCATCGACACCGACAACTGCAATCTCACCAGGTTTCTTTCCAACAGCTTTCAGCGCTTCGATTGCACCGAGTGCCATCTCATCATTGTTGGAAATCACGACATCTAAATCTTTGCCAACACCGATAAAGTTTTGAATCTTCTCCATTGCTTTTGCGCGATCCCATTCTGCTGTATCTTGGAATGCAACATCCGCTTTAAAGCCTTCTGATTCTAGTCCAGCAAGTGCGGATTCTGTACGCTGGATTGTGTTTGGAGCACCCATAACCCCCATGAGCACAGCGGCAGTTAAATCTTTCTTGTCACCAAAGTAGCTTGTCAGATACTCTGCTTGAAGTTGTCCCGCTTGATTCTCATCTGTGCCAACACCCATTACTTTGCCTGCTTCATAGAAGCTCTCATCTTCTGGATTCAATAATCTACAGATGAAGATAAGTGGTACGCCATTTGCAGCATCGACCATCGCTTCGACACTTTTGGCTTCGACAGGGATGACGAGAATTGCATCGAATCCCTGTTCCGCATAGGTCTTAATTTGGTCTATCTGCTTCTGTACATCTTTTTGCGCATCTTGATATTGACCTTTGATACCGAGCTCTTCACATTTGTTTTTTACTGCCGTCTCAACAGAAGACATGAATTGATCTCGATCTGAAATGGTAAATCCAATCTTCATTTCAGCATCTTTACTTGCCCCCTCTTTGCTCGCGCCATTAGAACTTGCGCCATTACTTTCTCCACATCCAGCAAACACGCTCGTCAGCATGAGACATGCCATCAATAATACAACTAACTTTTTCATATCATTCCTCCTATGTATTACTCTGTTACCAATTAATCACATTAATTTATATCAATATTTAATATGATTAATCTATCAATGCATTAATCATATACCAATAATATAACATTAACAATATACATTCTTGCGAATATTCGCCCGTACATCTTACGCATTTTCAACATTTTACTCCTTTTTATATATAGCATCTTGTTATTTGAAAAACTTAATCCATTTCGTAAAACCAAATATAAATAACAATAATTTGTATTTACATTAATATTATTTTATAGTATATTAATATTATATTAATACTAAATTCATTTCTATTATATGAATTATTTATTTGAAAGAAGAAGGAGAATGTCATGAAAAGAAGAAAAATTAAATTTGGATTGGTTGGGCTTGGAAGACTCGGTTATGAACATACGAAGAATTTGTCTGAGTCCATTGCGAGTGCGGAACTTGTCGCCATTTGCGATATGAATGAAGAGGCACTGCGGACGACAGCTGAAGAATTCGATATTCCGAAGACTTATACGGATTTTGAGGAGATGTGCAAAGACCCTGAGATTGAAGCAGTCGTCATCGTATCGCCATCCATGTTCCACGTGAATCAAGTCAAAATCGCCATGGATGCAGGCAAACACGTCTTTGTAGAAAAGCCACTCGACACGTCGATAGAGAAATGTAAGGAATGTGAAGAAATCGTCGCCGCACATCCCGAGCTTACATTCTCAATCGGATTTATGAGGCGATTTGATAAGTCCTATAAGATTGCAAAGCAGAAAATAGATAACGGCGATATTGGCCGCATCATACTCGTACGTTCGTATTGTCAGGATAACAAGAAATTCATCGACATGGCAATTAAATTTGGGCCTCACAGTGGCGGACAATTCCTTGACATGTGTATTCATGATATCGATACGATTCGTTGGTTTGCTGGCGGCGTTGAAGCACGCGAAATGTGGGGCATCGGTGGCTGCTACGAATATGAAGAATACAAAAATTGGAACGATGGCGACAACGTGAGTGCGCTCATTCAATTTGAAGATGATACAATGGGCTTTATGTTTGCGGGACGAGCTGCCGCACACGGTGCAAATATAGAGACAGAAATCATCGGCACAAAAGGCACACTGAGAATCGCAGCGGTTGGAACAGACAGTTTGCTTGAAGTATTGTCGGAAAATGGTGTATGCAGGGAGTGCTATCCAGACTGGCAAGCACGATGGCATGATGCGTATATCGACGAGCTGGCAGACTTTGCAGACTGCATTATCACAGGCCGCAAGCCAGAAGTAACGGTGCAAGATGGCACGAAGACACTCGAAATTGCCTATCGCTGCAAAGAATCCTTTGAATCAAAGAAGATGCTAAAGATGCGTGACTAAAGACACTTTGTAATTCCAGATTCGCATTATTTTACGGATTGCCCTTCTTCAAGTTGAGTAGGTATGAGAATCCGAACAGCCTCATATGGCGCACCCTCTACAAATGAAATCAACTTATCAATACTATATTGAGCCTGCATATCGACCCTTACATCTACAGATGTGAGGGTCGGTATTGTCATTTTCCCAACTGAAGCATTATCGATACCCACAATTGCAATATCTTTCGGCACATTAAATCCAAGTTCTTGCAACGCCTTTGAGACGATCATCGCAGTATTGTCATTTGCACATAAAAATGCCTGTGGAAGCTTTGGCATTGCCCGCAGCTTGTCTTTGATGAAATCATAGTTGTACATATCATCTAAATCCATATCCATAATGATGCAATCATTCTGAATCGGTAGCCCATGCCTGTGCAGCTCTCTAAGATAATTGTAATATCTCTCATTAAAGGATTCGGAGTGACCTGGATTTCCCAAATAACCAATATCTTGGTAGCCCCTATTATATAGATAACCAATTGCTTGATAGACGCATAAACCATTGTCTTCTATGACTGTGCAGATTTCGGTATTATCATATCGCACGCCGATTGCAACGATTGGGAGATTCGTTCTCTTGATTAATTTTGCAGCCTCAATATCAATGTGTCCCAATATAAGGACACCCGCGATTGAATTTGCTGAAAAATATAGATTGAGTTTATCAAGATCTCCGCTGATATCGGAGCTATCTAAAAAGATGATATTGTAGCCACGTAGATGGGCGTGTCTCAGAATTTTTTGATAAAATGACATATAAAAATACGAATCATGAAGTCGGTTTCCTGTCGATATAAGGCATAGATTTTTACGTTTTTCATTTGCATCGCTCTTGCTATTCACATAGCCAAGTTGATTTGCAACTTTGAGGATTTCTGCAGTCGTCTCCTTGCTCAAACTGCTGCTTCCACGCATTGCGAGTGATACCGTATTGATTGATACACCAACCTTCTCTGCAATTTGCTTCTGGGTGACTTTCATTTTTCGACCTTTCTGAAAAGTATATCTTCATGTTATAAAAAATACAATAATATTAATTCATATGAATCATTGTAATTCATATGAATACATTTTGTCAAGAAGCATCATTCAACTTATCATAAAACAGAAAACGCCCAATCAGAGCAACTTTTGCAGCTGATTGAGCGTTGAGACAGATCCATTTTATTTTATTTGAAGGGTCCAGAAGTCAATTCCTACAAGCGATTTCTGCATATCTCTATAGTATTCACGAAGTTTCGGCCACTTTACATACAGCTTTGTATGTACGCTGATTGCAGAAAAAATAGCCCTGAGTCGACTTATTTTCGGCGGATTTTTCGACATTTGCATCAGGTTCTTATGATAGGAATGAAGATTCATTGTGTCTGAAAAACGTTGATCCGTCACGAACTGCAATGCACTTAAACGGATTGCAATAGCAGACTTTCGGGGGCCAGTGATAAGTGCAGACTTGATAAAGGCAAGCAAGCTAAAACAAATCGCATATCGACCACGTTTGTAATCACTGTAGATAAGCGCGGTGATAAATTTATTGCGCTCATGATAGTGACTCACCCATGAATATTTATTGCCTTTTGCCTCCCACGTCTCATGCCTGACATAGACATCATCTAACATACGGACGCCAAACCCTGCAGCCTTTGCCCGAAGGCTATATTCCACATCATCCCACTTGATAAAATAGGGCATCGCAAACCCATTTTTCTCAATAATTTCTCGCGGAATCATACACATCCACCAGCCAGCAAAATCAACTTTCTTTAGGTCTGTTGACTCACCCTGAACAACCCATATCTTGCGATTTAGATTGGCTTCAATCGCTTGCTCTGTCTTATTAATGTCCAAAGGAAGCATCTTTCCACCAATGATGGTTGGTTTTCCAGATTTGGAAATGAGTACAGACTCATTGTAGGTATTGATAATAGATGCGGAATTGATAACCGCGTCATCGTCGAGCAAGAGCACATATCCTACATTGTCAGACTTCAAAGATTCGTACATTCCTCTCGAATAGCCGCCAGAACCGCCTAGATTCGGTTGGCTGACCACTTGCAATTTCTCTGATAAAATCCTTAACTTACTGTCAGTTTCAATCGCACTTTGAGGTCCGACTAGAATCTCATGTCCCGATTCACTTTGATCCACGACAACGATTTTATCTGTAATATGCAAAAGCATATCGGCATTTGCCAACTCATATAGATTCTTTAAGACATCATTTTGTTTGTTATATGTCGTGATTACAATTGATAATTTATTCATTGATTTCCTTTATCGTCTATTATGAACCATAATATCATAAACGAATCCCTCAAGGACACGTATCAATATCATTGATTTTGCTTTGATTTTTTGTGCAAATGTCAACGTTGAAGCAAGTTCATGAAAAATCGCTTTGTCCTTACTTGCAATCAAATTCTCATCAGGAGTATGCGCGGTCTTTTTCTCATCTCTTACACCATCGATCAAGAGCCTATAACTACGAATCGGCAAAATACCTTTTCCAATCGCTGTATTAAAATAAATAATTCCAGCATCATAAGCGTCGTGATGATTGCGAAAACTGATTTTATTATGTGTGACAGAACCTTGATTCTGCAACCAGAAATATAGGTGATTATCAATATCAGCAACACGAGGATCTTTATTATAAATCTGACAAGATACATACAAATCCTGTGCAAGTCGCCCCACAGGGAATCGCACCCCTTCAAACAGCTCAGCCTTATACATCTTGCACCAATTTGCTTCGTTGAAGTATCGTGCCTCACCATCTTTCAATATTTTCCTAGCAATCTTAGAAAATACAGTCTGATATTCTTTAAGTGGGTTATCAATCAAAGTTACCTTACCATGCGGCTGCGGATCGTGCTCCATCGTTGAAAGCGTCTTGTCAATTTCACTGACTCCAATATGCCCCCAGCGACACTTTGATAAACCAGCATCGGTACTTTCTAAAGCATAGACCAGTTTCTCAATCAGCTGTGGATGAGCCAAATCGTCATTGTCAACAAACGTAATATAATCGCCAGTTGCAGCATCCAATCCAGTATTTTGTGCCACAGAGATACCGCCGTTTTTTTGATGAATGACAAGCAGTCGGCTATCTTCCTCCGCATATTGGTCTAAAACTTTATCTGTACCATCTTTCGATCCATCATCCACCAAGATAATCTCAAGATTATCATAAGTCTGCCAGCGAAGCGTACGGATACAGTTATGGATAAGTTCACCAGGATTATAAACGGGCACAATGATTGATACCTTTTTTAAATTCACTATAATTTTATCCCTCCGTTCCTCTTCACTACTAGGCTAAGTTTTTGTGAGCGGTCGCCATCATCAATTTAATTCGGTTGAGCTGATTGACGTCCGAAGCACCTGGATCGTAATCAATCGTCGCAATATTGGTGAGCGGATTATATGCCCGTAGTGCTTTCAGCATGCCTTTACCCGTGACGTGATTTGGAAGACAGGCAAATGGCTGCATACAGACGATATTTGGCACGCCACTATCGATTAACTCAATCATCTCACCCGTAAGGAGCCAACCCTCGCCACATTGATTGCCAAGTGAGATGAGCTGTTCTGCTTTCTTTGCAATATCTTCAATATGATGCGGGCCACTAAATCGTGTGCTTGCATTGAGTGCCTTACGTGCGGGTTCTCTGAAAAATTCGATGACTTTGATTGCCGCTTTGTTGCCCATCATGCCCTGCCATGTTCCTGACAGATTCTCGTAATTGTATTCCTTTGAATACATGCCGTAGAGGAAGAAGTCAATCAAGTCCAAGACGACGGCTTCTCCGCCCTCTTGCTCAATAATACCGACGATATCATTGTTGGCATTTGGGTGATATTTTACAAGAATCTCACCGACAACACCGACTTTCGGCTTGGTTAATCCTTCTATAATTGGGAAATCATCAAAATCTTTTACCATTTGCTTCAGATATTTATTGTACGTAGCGGCTGTCATATGCGCAATTTCTTTGTCAATCTTCACAGACCACTTCTCGCATAATTCATCTGCGCTTCCTGGAACTTGTTCGTAAGGTCGCACGGCAAAGAGGACACGCATGAGCACATCACCGAAAACCAAAGCGCGGAGTGCACGCTTGAGCATCGGAACTGTAAATTTAAAACC
>JAISJM010000191.1 GCA_031261525.1 Eubacteriales Family XIII. Incertae Sedis bacterium | reverse complement strand
CTTCCTAATCCCACTGTATCTCATAACGATTGCTCTTACTATATTTGCACCAAATCTGTTTGTCGGTGTCGCGTACGATTCGGGCGGTGTGACAGGTGGTGCAATTACAAGCGCTTTTTTGGTGCCATTGACGCTTGCTGTCGCGCAGGATATGTACGGCAATGCGCCAGCCAATATTTTGGTATATGGATTCGGTATCATTGGATATATCAGTGTAACGCCAATTATTTTGGTTCTCATCTTAGGTTTGATTTATAATGCGAAGACCCAAAAGGTCGCTGCAATCGAGAAGATTCAGCTTGACGAATTCGATGAACTGGAGGCAATCGAAGATCTTGAGGATCTTGAGTCGATTGATTTTTTAGAAACTGAGGCTGATGTTGATGGGAATAAAATCAGTAAGATTGTAAGAAAAAAAGATAAAAATAAGGATGATAAATTATAAAACACACACAAATTGATAAAATTGTAAGGGAGCTTGCTAATTCAGAGAAAAAAACAAATCGCATGAAGTCAATGTATATTAACAGACTTCATGCGATTCCTTTATGCTTTGAGAACAGGTATCGATTTTTACACAAACAGCTCAACGATATAAACGGATAAACCACCAAGCACAATTGTCGTTGGAAGTGTAATCACCCATGCCATGACAATTCCCTTTGCAAAGCTCCATCTTACCGCAGAGAGCCGCTTTGCGCTACCTACACCCATTACCGCACTCGTGATAACCTGTGTTGTGCTGATTGGTGCTCCAAAATGTGTCATGATTTCAATTACGATGGCAGATGCAGTCTGCGCCGCGAATCCACCGACATTGTTCAGTTTTGTAACGCCACTTCCCATAGATTTCATGATTCGCCAGCCGCCGAGTGACGTACCGAGCGCCATCATGCAAGCACAAGCGACTTTTACCCAAAAAGGTACACCATGCTCGATACCAACAAGGCCACCTGTCATCAAAGCGAGGGTGATAATACCCATCGTCTTCTGTGCATCATTATTACCATGTGAAAATGCCACAAATGCGGCAGAGAAAATCTGAAGCTTTGGAAATAGCCGATTGGCTTTTTGACGTTCCCATTTTTCAAAGATCTTACAGAGAAGTTTCATGACAGCAAAGCCACCAAACAAACCAAGAAATGGTGAAGTAACTAGAGGAATCACGACTTTTTGTACAACGCCGCTCCAATTGATATCATGGATTCCCATCGTATAAACCATGGTAGCACCAATCAAGCTTCCGATGAGCGCATGCGATGAGCTGCTCGGAATACCTTTCCACCATGTGAACAAATTCCATATAATCGCCCCGATTAAGGCGCCTAATATGACATATTGTTCTAGTTCAATATTGACCAATCCATGCGTGATTGTGAGTGCAACTTTATCACTGATAAGTGCTCCGATAAAGTTCATAACCGCTGCTAAGATAATAGCCTGTCTCGCAGTCATCGCTCTCGTATAGACAGATGTCGCGATGGCATTTGCTGTGTCATGAAAGCCATTGATGAACTCAAACAATAGGGCAACAGCAATTACAAAAAACAAAATTAATGTAGGCATAAATACTTCCTTAATTTAACTGCATATTAATAAATACTTTGTATAATTTCGCACACTTTTAAATGATACTCTATTTTGCAGGAAAATAAAAGTGAATTTTACTAGAAGTCAAATTATGGTATTTCAGAAAATTCCACAAAATACTACAAGTAATTGTATAAGAACAATAATTTGTGGTATAATTATTGTTTGTATGCGGTTGTTCGATGTGCGCATGATGATGTTTAATTGTTAGAAGGAGCATAGGCAAATGAAAAAGAATCCAAACATTGCAGTAGTTGGTGCAACAGGGCTTGTTGGTAGTACTTTTATTAAGGTACTTGAGGATAGAGATTTCCCATATGACAATCTATATCTGTTCGCTTCAGCAAAGTCAGCTGGGAAAGTACTTACTGTTAAAGGAAAAGAATATACGGTAGAAGAGCTCACTGCGGAGTCTTTCGATAGAGATATTGATATTGCACTATTTTCTGCTGGCGGCGGAACGAGTGAGACATTTGCCCCAATCGCTGCTAGTAAAGGCGTTGTCGTCGTTGATAATTCTTCACAGTGGAGAATGCATGACGAGGTACCTCTAGTCGTGCCAGAAGTCAATCCTGAAGCTGCTTTCAAGCACAATGGAATCATTGCCAATCCAAACTGTTCCACAATTCAGGCGATGGTTGCAATGAAGCCACTTCATGACAAATATGGAATTAAAAGGGTTGTCTATTCAACCTATCAGGCCGTTTCTGGGTCTGGTGTAAAAGGTGTCAGAGACCTCGAAGAAGGGCTCAAAGGCAACGATATCATGACTGCTTATCCACATCCAATCGCTGGAAACTGTATTCCACAGATTGATGTATTTCTTGACAATGGATATACAAAAGAAGAGATGAAAATGGTCAATGAGACTCATAAGATTCTCGAAGACGACTCAATCCGAGTGACAGTTACAACGGTAAGAGTTCCTGTACTCAATTCACATTCTGAGGCAATTAACCTTGAATTTGATAAGGAATTTGGCGATATTCAAGAGATTAAGGACGATTTGGCAAACTTCCCTGGAATCATTTTGCAAGACGATCCTGCAAACAGTGTCTATCCACTTGCGCGCGAAGCCGCTGGTAAGGATGAGGTTTTTGTTGGACGTGTGCGTCGTGATTTCTCTGTGGACAGCGGCGTCAATCTATGGGTTGTTGCTGACAACATTCGCAAGGGTGCTGCTACAAACGCGATTCAGATTGCGGAATTATTGATATCTAGAGCATAGGCTTGTAAGAATCCTGAAGTGGGGCATACATTATGAATTACATATTAAATGGCATCAATGGTCGCATGGGGCAAGTTCTCATTGAGATTATCAAAGAAGAGGGTGGCAATGTCATTGCGGGCATTGATCGCAACAGCGAAGCAACTGCAAATGACGCAGGAATCCCGATATATGAAAATCCAGCGGAACTATTAAAAGAGAATTCTGGTAAAATCGCGGATGCAATCATTGATTTTTCGAATTTTACTGCAGTTCCAGCGCTTCTTGAATATGCGAAGAAGACGGGTACGCCCGTCGTCGTGTGTACAACAGCACTTGGCGATACCGAAAAAGCGTTGATGAGAGAGGCTTCTAAAGTGATTCCAGTCTTCAATAGTTCCAATATGAGTATCGGAATCAATCTTATTGCGAAGATGGGACAGCTTGCAATGCCTGTACTTGAAGATAATTTTAACGTTGAGATTATCGAGATGCATCATGACAAGAAAGTTGATTCTCCATCGGGCACCGCGATATTGCTCGCTGACGCAATCAATGAGAGCTGCAAAATCAAGAAGGACTATATCTACGGTCGTCATTCAAAGTCAGACGCAGTAAAGAAGTCAGATCTTGGGATTCATGCGGTTCGTGGTGGTACCGTGCCTGGCATTCATACCGTAATTTGGGCTGGTCCAGACGAGCTGATTGAAATCAAACATACCGTATATAGCAGAAGTGTCTTTGCACAAGGGGCGGTGAAAGCGGCGTCATGGATTGCAGATAAGGATGCTGGCATGTATTCTATGAACGATTTGATATAAGCAGATATATAATAATATGAAAAAAATATGAAAAATTTAAAAGACTGCATCTTGCAGTCTTTTTTTAGAGGTAGCAAAATGAAGAATGATAAACCCAAAATCATTGCAATCACAGGTGGAATCGGCTCTGGTAAGACCGCTGTGACAGATTATATTCAAAAAGCGGGATATCCTGTGATTGATGCCGACGTTGTCGCTCGCGAAGTCGTCATGCCCGATACTGCTCGTGGACAAATTACTTTGGAACAGCTAAAAGGCTTGTTTGGAGATGACATCATCTTGGCGGATGGCACGATGGATCGAAAACTTGTTGCATCGCGGGCATTTGTAGATGACGCACTACTTCAGCAACTCAATGCGATTATGCATAAGGCGATTCAAGAGGAGATGAATTCGAAGATTGCACAGTATACGGAACGGAATTGCGATATTTTCTTAGCTATCCCATTGCTATACGAGACGCAAATGGCGACAATGGCAGATTCCGTCTGGGTTATCACCGCTGATGAAGCAACACGTGTGAGTCGTGCAGCACACCGTGATGGCGTCAGCGAAGATGAGGTGCGCGCACGTATTGCACATCAGATGCCAGAGGACGAGAAGATTGCACTTGCTGATATTGTAATATATAACAATGGCAGTGCTTGCGAATTGATTGAAGAGGTTCGTACGCAATTAATACGAGAATTGAATTAGAAACTGGTGCATATCACTTTGGTGGAGATTGTAATCGGTAAAATTCTACATACTTGATGAATTTACTAGGTTATGATATAGTATATTAAGATATACTATATCATAACCTAGTTTTTTAAACGGAGGCTACCGATGTTTATTGGAAGAAAAGAAGAATTAAACTCATTACATGAAATGTTTGAGACAGATAAATTTGAGTGCGCAGTTATTTATGGTCGTAGACGGGTTGGAAAAACGACTTTGATCAAAGAATTTGTCAAAGGAACGAGAACGATTTTTTATACTGCAACACAGTCAGGTGAGGAAAGTAACTTAGAGCGTTTTTCGACTAGTGTAAATTTAGCTTTGACGTCGCAGTTGACTGGCGGTATTTATCGAGATTTTGATAGCGCTTTTTTATCAGTTGCAAATTATGCGAAGATGCACAAAGAACCTTTGATTTTGGTAATTGATGAATTTCCTTATTTAGCAAAAGCTTCTGATGGTTTTTCTTCAGTTTTACAGGCAGCAATTGATCATTATTTTTTGTCGTTACCAAATTTAACTTTAATTTTAAGTGGTTCTTCAATGTCTTTCATGGAAAAACAAGTCTTATCCTATGAAAGTCCTTTGTATGGTCGGAGAACACGCCAATATAAGATTAAACCTTTCTCCTTTTATGAGGCAAGAGACTTTTTCCCTCAAATGGACCCCGTAGATTTTTTAACAATTTACGGACTGACTGGTGGGATTCCACTTTATTTGTCAATGATTGATGAAAATAAATCTTTAAAAACTAATATTTTAGCTAATTTCTTTCAAGAAAACACTT
>JAISJM010000187.1 GCA_031261525.1 Eubacteriales Family XIII. Incertae Sedis bacterium | reverse complement strand
CTTTTTTCTTATATCATAGGAGGTCTAACGACTTTTTGCAAATTTTACAGACTTTTTTTCACATGCTCCATCATATTGGAATACTAGACAGAAAATGAGACGAAATTACGCCGAAACTTATCATCTATACACATTTTCGTTTGCAGCTCGATTCCCTTTCGATTTCACTCTAAATCAAATTGAAAATAGGCTCGCGGTTGCGATAAGTTGCAACGTATTTTCCGCCAGCCTCTACAATCATCTTCAATGCAAAATCCAAATGATCGCCGATATCTTCTGGGCGATGTGCATCGGACCCAGTGGTGATGATTTCGCCACCCATCTGAATGTACAGTTTCAACATATCTATTGTCGGTGTTGTAAGTTCTCCCATGCCATAGCGGAAGCTCGAGGTGTTGATTTCAATGCCTTTGCCGCGGTCAATTGTCTCGCGTAAGATTGCTTCGACAATATCCATGTAGACATTTGCGGGTTGAACTTCTTGTACATATCGGTCAATTACGTTGAGGTGACCGATTACATCGAAATTGTCGTGGATTTTGATGGTGTTGTACATGTATTCGTAATAATCCAGTGTGCAGAATTTGCTGTCAAGCTGTGTGAAGGCGGGTTCATCGATGGTGTATTTTTCGACGCTGTGAACGGAGCCAATTACGAAATCATATGGGAATTCTGATAAGACGCGATCCCATTTTTCGATTGAAGTTGCACGGATGCCTACTTCAATGCCTGGCAAAATTTTAATTCGATCTTTGTATTGCGCAATGACTCTTGTGAGCTCTTTTTTATAATTTTCAAGATGGAGCATCTCGCTGAAACTTGGATCGGGATAGTCTGGGTCGAAGTGGTCGGTGATGGCAATTTCCTCTAGCCCGAGCGCAAGCGAGCGCTCAATCATCGTATCAATTGGCGCCGTGCTGTCATCTGAAGCATTGGTGTGCATGTGATAATCGTACATGTTAAATCCTTCCTGTTACCTTTTTATATGAAAGCAAGTATGTGATATTTATGAAATGCGGAAATATCATAACGAATAAATTTCAATACTATGGGATATAATCCATATATAAATGTTGCTAAATAGCCATTGTCTCGTGTTAAAATAGGCTATGTACGTGAAATAAGCAACGATGCCATTTCCATAATGACATAAATTTTGCCATTTACAATATTGTTATCTCATGGCATTCGGTTCCTATATGATATATAATAACCATATGTGAGTTCGCAAATGTATTCGCTTACATATATGATAACATATGATGTGGAATGTGAGAAATTTTTACCTCACAATTTGAAAATGGAAGGGAGCACGACAATGATTAAAGTAGTAGCACCTCAGCCTTTTAAAGAGGCAATTACACCAGAAGTGAAAGCACTATTAGAAGAGATGATTGCGGCGACACGCAAAGAAGACGGATGTATCAGCTATGAACTCTGCAAGACGATTGATGGCGAGGAATACGCATTTATCGAGCAGTGGGAGACGCAGGAAGCATTGGATGCCCACATGAATTCAGAACATTTTAAGAGACTGATTCCGCAAATCGGTGCATTTCAGAACCCTGGCAAGAAGGTCAATGTCTATACGGTATATCTGTAAAATATTTGTAGAATTTGCAATTGTTAGTTTGTAAATTCGTCCAATGAGTAGCTATGACAATAATAGAATAATAAGGATAATATGACAAATAACCCAGAAAATACAATATTAATTATTGATGGCAATAGCCTGATTAATCGGGCGTATTTTGCGATTCGGAACCCCATGATTACGAAGGAGGGCGTATACACCCATGGTGTGTACGGCTTCCTTACGATGTTGAATAAGATTTTGACGACGTATCATCCAGCATATGCTGCGGTTACATTTGATCTCAAAGGCAAGACGTTTCGGCACGAGGCTTATGATGATTATAAGGGGACACGCAAGGGCATGCCACCCGAGCTTGCGATGCAGATGGATCCGCTGAAATATATCTTAAAAGCGATGAACTTCAAGATTTTCGAGCAGCAAGGATATGAAGCGGATGATGTCATTGGAACGATTTCACGGCTTGCAGAGGAACATGGGCTTGAGCCACTTATTGTCACGGGGGATCGTGATGCGTTGCAGCTTGCGACGGATAAGGCGAAGGTGCTGATTACGAAGAAGGGTATCAGCGAATTTGAGTTGTATGACAAAGAAGCATTTATTGCCAAATATGGATTTACGCCAACGCAATTTATCGATCTAAAAGGTTTGATGGGTGATACTTCGGACAATATTCCAGGCATCAAAGGCGTGGGTGAGAAGACGGCGACGAAGTTGATTCTCGACTATGGCAGCGTGGAGGGAGTCATCGAGCACGTGGATGAGCTGAAAGGCAAGCTGAAGGAACGTGTCGAAGATGATAAGATGATGGCGGTGCTCAGCAAGAAACTTGCGACGATTTTTACGAGCGTTCCACTTGAAATTGATTTTGATATGCTCAAGGTCGTTCCACCCGACATAGAGGCTTTGGTTCCATTATATAAGAAATACGAATTCAATAAATTTTTGAATCAGCTGACAACATCTGACGATACGATACAAAGTGTCTCAGATGGTCCTGCAATCAAGTTAGCCGGCGCGATTGACCTTGATATTGACAACGATTCTTCGGGTGAAGATCCTAATCCAGCTTACGAACAGAATACGTATGACATGGTTAGCAGGCCAACGCGCACCGTAGCGATTACTTCTAGCAATGTGGGCAATGCTGGCAATGCAAGCGCAAATGAAATCAAATCCTTGCTTGCGCAATATATTACAAGCGCAGAAAGCAAGGATGTCATTATAAAAGTTCTGACGGATTCCAATCACGTTGGCGTGCCTATTATCTATGGTATCGGGCTCATGCATGAAGATGCGGCAATCTATGTGAAGACGGAGAGTGATGATGACCTATTCGTTGGCTTTATCTACGCATTTGTGGACTTGATTCAGGAGAATCACTTGGCGCTGATAGGGCACAATATTGGCGATGATTTATTTGCGTTGTTGTCCAAAGCGAAGTCATTTGCGCTTGCTGACAAAAAATCTATTGCGGAAGATACCACAAAGATTCTTGTGCAAATGTCAACAATGCTTCATGCGGTTACCTTTGACACCTCCGTTTGTGAATACCTCCTTCAAGAGGGGGCGACGACTGGGGATCTGAAGACGATTGCCTATCGATATTTTTCGACAGAGGTGAAGAGTGAAGATGAATTCTATAAAGAGCATCAGGCAATCTCCCTGCTTGATGACGGCGATGCGGCATGGGCAGAATATGCACTCGATGTAAATATTGCAATTGCGTCACTTTACAAAGTTCAGTCAAAATTAATCGAAGATAAGCCGTATACAAATTTGTATTATGATACGGAACTTCCATTGGTTGCGACCCTTGCTCAGACGGAATCAAATGGCTTTGATTTCGATAAAATCGCTTTGGACGAAGTCAGCGTACAAGTCAAATCTGGCATTGAGACATTGACTAGGGAAATCTGGGATATCGCGGGTGAAGAGTTCAATATTAAATCTCCAAAACAACTTGGTGTAATCCTATTTGAGAAGATGGGACTCAAACATGGCAAGAAGACGAAGACAGGGTATTCTACCAATGTTGATGTGCTCCACAAATTGATAGACGAATCGCCGATTATTGAAAAGGTATTAGAATACCGTACTCTGACAAAACTGGATGGCACGTATATTGAGGGGCTGATTCCATTGGTCGGTTGGGATGGTCGTATTCATACAAAATTCCAGCAGACAGTCACGGCAACAGGGCGACTCAGTTCAACAAATCCAAACTTGCAAAACATTCCAACGAGACAGTCGCTTGGGAAGCTGATACGTAAGGCATTTTCCGCTGGTGATGAAGATTATGTGCTTGTCGGTGCAGATTATTCGCAGATCGAGCTACGAATCATGGCACATCTGAGTGGCGATCCAATGCTGATTGGCGATTTCAATAGTGGGGCGGATATTCATACACGGACGGCTGCACGTGTCTTTGGACTTTCAGAAGAGGACGTGACGCCATTGCTGCGAAGTAGGGCGAAGGCAGTCAATTTTGGAATCATCTATGGGATGAGCGGTTTTGGCTTGTCTGAAGATCTCGATATCGGTGTCAAGGAAGCGGAGAAATATATTGCAGATTATTTCAGTAAGCATGAGATGGTCAAGGAATATTTAGATGATATTGTGACATTTGCAAAAGCCCATGGATATGTGGAGACGATGTATGGTCGTGTGCGACGTATTCCTGAGATTAATCAGAATAATTATAATATGCGCCAATTTGGCGAACGGCTTGCGATGAATACACCCATTCAGGGTGCCGCTGCGGACATCATCAAGATTGCGATGGTGCGTGTCCAGAAAGCACTTGATGCGAGTGGTCTCGATGCAGAATTGATTTTGCAGGTGCATGATGAACTGATTATCCGCGCGCACAAAGATATTCAAGATGAAGTCTCTGCGTTGATTACACGCGAGATGCAAGCTGCTGCAGAATTGAAAGTGCCATTGATTGCGGAGGCGGCTGTTGCGAAGAATTGGTATGATTTAAAATAGATAACTAAAATAAAAATAAAAACGCAAGCATATTCTGCAAATATCTTGAATTTCCAAAATATAATTTTTTCTTGGCAAAGACAGTATCATATAGATTTAAATGATGAGGTCGCTGTGTTGCCTTCATTACCATTTTGGATATTAGATTATTTTAATGAGAGCACACTTTGCGAGTTATTTCCAGATTTATAGAAATTAAAAAATGGAATACAAGTATTATCAAGTATTATATAGGAATGAATTATTATCATTTGGAGAAAAAAGATGGCAGTATATACACAGACAAAGACATACAATACAAAAGCATTTATGGGGATGATTGATATCACGCAGGATTTTCAAGCGGCTGTAACGGAGGCTGCTTCTGCAAAGGGCATTCGAGATGGCATCGTCACTGGATTTACGACAGGTGGTGTGGCGGGACTGACGACGTTGGAATTTGAACCAGGCATGGTCGGAACCGATCTGAAAGCAGCGATGGATATCTTTTCACCGTATCATGACGAGACTGGACGCGTCATTCATTATCGCCATCATGAGACATGGCATGATGACAACGGGTCTTCTCATATCAAGGCGGCGCTATTATCGCCATTTATCACCATTCCAATTATTGATGGTAAGATTGCAATTGGTCCATGGCAGAATTTGACGTTGATTGAATGTGATACCCGAGATCGCGTCCGCGACGTCATCTTTCAGGTGATGGGCGAGTAGCGTGGCACCTATACGTCTTTATATTAAATTAATTTAATGTTTGGTCGACCTAATATAAGCTCATAGTCAATCGTAATGGCTTTGAGCTTTTTGATGTCATAATCAGATATCGTCTTGCCTTTTGTAAGTGGACTCATCTCAAAAAATAGATGACGATGCGCATCAGGAACTTCGCATGTATCGTGGATTCGTTGTCTGTAGGCGATATCAATTTTGCCTTCATTATAATTTAATGTGGCATTGTCAGGGGCATCTGGCTCAGATTCCTCCTCCAAAATCGCCCGAATTTCTTTCAGGTAGTCTGTCCCTGGAATCACCTTGAGTACAAGACCGTCATCCATCAAAATCCGCGAAAATTCTTTATAATTTGCGGGCGTGAGGATATTGAGAATCAAATGGATTGACTTATCTGCAACGGGGATTCGTGCGAGATCTGCAACCATGTATAGCACATCTTCTGGATAATCTGTAGCCATTGCGACTGCAGATTTTTCAATATCCAGTCCGATTGCATTGATGTGATAGGGCATTGCGTCTGCGCCATCTGATGACAT
>JAISJM010000139.1 GCA_031261525.1 Eubacteriales Family XIII. Incertae Sedis bacterium | reverse complement strand
TATCAACATTCTCTCGTTTCGGCTAGGCTTGGAGAAGCAATCACCGTGAATTATCATACAGTTTCTTGCGCACAGAAAATTCAGAAATTAATGTTCCATTTAAGTCTATTGATTTGTTTTAGGTGTATAATTTTAGTCAACAAATGATAACACAAAATGATAAAAAACAATCAACGTATTCACAATCAAAATAACACAGTGAGACAGATATGCTTCAATTAAATAAAATTCGAAAATCCTATACAACCGAAGATTTCACGCAGGTTGCGCTCGATGATGTGTCGATTGCGCTACGTGACAACGAATTTGTCGCCATTCTCGGGCCTTCGGGCTCGGGGAAGACGACGCTGCTCAACATCGTGGGCGGCCTCGATCATTATGACTCAGGCGACTTAGTCATCGATGGCGTGTCCACAAAACAATACAAAGATCGCGACTGGGACGCCTACCGCAACAACCGAATCGGCTTCGTATTTCAAAGCTATAATCTCATTCCGCACCAGACCGTTCTGGCAAATGTCGAACTAGCACTGACGTTGTCAGGTGTTGCCAAATCTACACGGCGCCAGCGCGCCAAAGATGCACTGTCACAGGTTGGTCTAGCGGACCATATTCGCAAGCGACCGAGTCAGCTTTCGGGTGGTCAGATGCAGCGCGTCGCAATTGCACGCGCGTTGATTAATGACCCCGAAATTTTGCTCGCAGACGAACCGACGGGCGCGCTCGACTCAAAGACGAGTGTCCAGATTATGGGACTTCTTTCTGAGATTGCGCGTGATCGCTTGGTCATCATGGTCACACACAATCCCGAACTTGCTGAGGAATATGCGACGCGCATCATCAATCTGAGCGATGGTAGTGTGGTAGATGACAGTAATCCATTTCTGCCAGATTTGGAAGAAATGGTTACAAGCAAGAAACCCATTCGCAAGACAATCATGTCTTTTTTTACGGCGCTTGCGCTGTCCTTTAATAATCTGATGACAAAAAAAGGTCGTACCTTTATGACTGCGTTTGCTGGCTCGATTGGCATCATTGGAATTGCAGCTATTCTCGCGCTGGCAAACGGCGTCAACGATTATATCAAACATGTCGAAGAGGATACCTTGTCCGTTTATCCGCTTTCAATCGAGAGTACAGGCATTGATATTACATCGATGATGGCTGCGTCCACGGGTGCAGACGATTCAACGAAAACAAGCAAGAAAAGCAATACGAACAACGAGAATCGTGTTGAGGAACGTAGCACCGATGACGCTGACCCAATCACTGCACCAGTCCACGAGCGCAAGATACTCACAAGCATGTTCTCACGTATCGGCTCCAATGATCTCGCCGCATTGAAGACATTTCTCGATGGTGACGAACACAATCTGAAACCCTACGTCAATTCAATTCAGTACGCCTATAATGTCACGCCGCAGATTTATAGCGCTGACACGCAAAATGGCGTCCGTCAAGTAAATCCCGATACCTCTTTCACTTCGCTTGGCTTGGGTGGCGGCGGTGCAAATGGCATGAGCAGCCTGATGTCCATGGGTTTGAGTACCGATGTATTTCATGAGATGATAGACGATCCAGATATGCTTGACGAGCAATTTGATATCGTCGCAGGTCGCTGGCCAAAATCCTACAATGAGTGCATTCTCGTCCTTAGCGAAAGCGGTGGCGCGAGTGATTTGCTACTTTATGCCATGGGACTTCGTAATCCTGCAGAACTCAAGAATATGGTAAAATCCCTCGCAAACGAAGAGGACGTTGCGACGCCTGAAGAAGTTCTGACATTTTCATACGAGGAGATGATGGACGTCCGTTTTAAGCTCGTAAATGCCACAGATTACTATAAATTTGACGAGACGTACAATGTCTGGACGGACATGAGCAGCGACCAAAATTACATGAAAAACCTCGTCGCAAATGGTGTCGATATCCGTATCACAGGTGTTGTGAAACCCAATCCCGACGCGTCTGCAGTCATGCTTTCGCCCGGTTTGTATTACCCTGCATCCTTGACGCACTACCTCATGAATGCGGCCGCGCAGGCGAAAATCGTGCAAAGTCAGTTAGACAATTCGGATGTCAATGTGTTTACGAGTAAGACCTTTGAGCAGGAGGCGTCGGAGTCCGGCATGTCGAATTTTGATATGGGAAGCCTGATTGATATTGATGAGTCGGCAATTCAGGCGGCTTTCAATCTTGATCCCGCTGCGATGAATATGGATTTGTCGAATCTCATCGATCCCTCGTCATTGGCAGATATGACAGATGCACAGCTCGGATTACTTGGTGACGTTAATATGTTGGGCGATTCTGGTCAAGGTGGCATGAATGCGGGCATACCGAATTTGCAATTACCAACTTTGGATAATCTGGAATTTGACATGCCCGATTTATCCGATCTTTCAAATTCTCTCGAGATGCCCACACTCGACCTCGCAAGCATCCTATCTTCAATTGATGTCGACATCTCAAGCGATCAAGCCGCGTCCCTGATGAGCAAGATTTTAAGCGACTATCTTGCTGCGGCATTTGCAGATGGTACTGTGGATCCTGACGCAATTTCCGCAGGATTCAGTGATTATCTAAATTCACCCGAGGTTCAGGCGCAGCTGCAGGCGCCCACCGATGACTATGTGAAATTATTAACGGAGGTCATGACGGATTATCTCGAACAAGCGTTGGAAAATGGTGTGACAGACCCGAATCAAATCGCCTTAGGCATCGGCGACTATTTGAATACCCCCGAAATCCAGCAGAAGCTAGGGGCGCCCTCCGCGCAAATGGTCAACTTAATCGGCAATCTCTTGACGACTTATCTCCAGACGACACTCGTGGACGAGCTTGACCCAGCGGCGATTGCACAAGGTTTTTCGGACTATCTGAGCAAGCCAGAAGTGCAAAGCCAGCTCGCTGATGCGGTCAATTCTACGGTTGATATTCCCGCGCTGCAAAATCAGATTCAGACGCAGATTCAGTCGCAACTACAAAATCAATTACAAAGTGCACTTCAAACGAACTTACAAGATGGCGTGCAAACGGCGCTCCAATCTACCTTGCAAAATCAATTGCAACCTGTCATTCAGACTGCGCTACAATCTTATATGCAGGAGGTTATGCAGACTTATTTGACAACAATTATGAACAATATGCAGACGCAGATGGCGTATGCGATGCAGTCCGCCATGAGTCAATTGATGACAAATATGTCAGGCGCAATGGACATCGATAAAGACGCCTTCGCGGAGGCATTTTCATTTAATATGGATGAAAATGAACTTTCGCAGCTCATGATGTCATTTCTCGGTAGCGAGGAGAGTTCGAAAGACAATAATTTGCGAAAACTCGGTTATGCCAATCCTGAAAAACCATCCAGCATCAGCATCTATCCCGTTGATTTTAAGGGGAAGGAGCACGTCATTGAGGTGCTTGACGGCTACAACGAACGCATGGTGGACGAAGGGAAAGACGACCGCGTCATTACATATACCGACATCGTTGGCACATTGATGACTTCCGTGACAGATATCATCGATAAAATCACGGCTGTTTTGGTCGCATTTGTCGCCATCTCGCTTGTCGTTTCCTCAATCATGATTGGCGTAATCACCTACATTTCCGTGCTTGAACGCAAAAAGGAAATCGGAATTTTACGCTCCATCGGCGCAAGCAAACGCGATATCAGCAACGTTTTCAACGCAGAGACACTCATCATCGGCTTCGTGGCAGGCATGCTCGGAATCACGTTCACCGCGCTTGCAACAATTCCGACAAACGCCATCGTCTACGAAAAGTTCGATGTCGCAAATATCGCAATCTTGCCGTGGAACGCAGCCGTGATTCTCGTCATCGTCAGTATGGCTCTGACCTTTTTGGCAGGACTGATTCCGTCATCGGCAGCATCGAGGAAGGACCCCGTCGAAGCCTTGCGGAGCGAATAACTGATGCGAGACGTCGATTGACTCACGCCATATATTAATGATTTTCGTATTGTAAATTTTGATGTATAATATGCTTTCGCTGTCATATCGCCTTGAAATTTGGTATAATTAAATTCGATATGCATTTGTGACGAATGTAGCGAATGCGACATTTGCCTAATGAATTTCGTGTAACAATCACGGGACATAACCTACAACTGATTACTAGGAGACAATATGAGTGAAAATACCAAAAATGTAAAGTCAACTATTCCTACAAATTCCGAAAACTCCAACACCACCACCAATGCCACAGGCAATAATTTCATTCACAACTTCATAGATGAAGATATCAAAAATGGTGTATATGACGCCGATAAAATCATGACGCGTTTTCCGCCGGAGCCAAATGGCTACCTGCATATTGGGCATGCGAAGGCGATTTCCATCAACTTCACAACTGCTGAAAAATACGGCGGACGATGCAACCTTCGGTTCGACGATACGAATCCCGTAAAAGAGGATGTCGAGTATGTCGATTCCATCATGGAAGATGTGCGTTGGCTCGGTTATGACTGGGCCGGATTGTATTATGGATCGGATTATTTCGACCAGATGTATGATTGCGCTGTCAAGCTCATCGAGAAAGGTGTTGCGTTTGTAGATGATTTGAGTGCGGACGAGATTCGCGAACTTCGAGGCACATTGACTACACCCGGTAGCGAGAGCCCTTACAGAAATCGCACAATTTCGGAGAATCTTGAATTATTTGAGGCGATGAAATCTGGCGCATTCAAAGATGGCGAGAAAGTACTCCGCGCAAAAATCGACATGAGTTCACCAAATATCAATATGCGCGACCCTGTGATTTACCGAATTAGCCATAACACGCATCACAATACGGGCGACAAATGGTGCGTCTATCCGATGTACGATTTCGCGCACCCAATTGAGGATGCAATCGAGGGAATTACGCATTCCTTGTGCACGATGGAATTTGAAGACCACCGCCCACTATACAACTGGGTACTCGAGAGCCTGAATTGGCCGCATGCACCGAGACAGATTGAATTTGCAAGGCTCGGCTTGACCAACACGGTCATGAGCAAACGTTATCTAAAAGCGCTTGTCGACGAGGAGACGGTTGACGGTTGGGACGATCCACGTATGCCCACGATTTCTGGCTTGCGCAGACGTGGCTACACGCCAGAAGCAATTCGTGATTTTTGTGACAGAATTGGTGTTGCCAAGGCGAATAGCACGGTGGATGTCGGTCTGCTAGAACATTGTGTACGCGAAGATTTGAAGGCTAAAGTTTATAGCAAAAATGTGATATTTGACCCAATTAAAGTTATAATCACAAACTATCCCGAAGATAAAATGGAAGAAATGGAAATGGAAAACAGTCGCGATAACCCAGATTGGGGCAACCGCCTTGTGCCATTTTCTAGAGAATTATACGTCGATGGTTCCGACTTTATGGAAGAACCGATTAAGAAATATTTCAGACTGTTTCCAGGTAATGAAGTTCGATTCAAGGGTGCGTATTTTATCACTTGTAACGAAGTTATCAAGAATGAGGATGGCAGTATCAAAGAACTTCACTGCACGTATGATCCTGCAACGAGAAGCGGTAGTGGATTTGAAGGCCGCAAGGTGAAGGGCACAATCCACTGGGTTGACGCGAAGACGGCTGTTGCAATTACAGTCAGGGAACTCGGCTATCTCATGATTGACGATGAAGAGAATCCTGGAATGTATAAGATTAACGAGGATTCAATGGAGACGAAGACTTGCTACGCGGAGCCATCCATTCTCGAATCAACCGCTGGCGATCGATACCAGTTCTTTAGACATGGATTCTATGTGGCAGATAGCAAGCTTTATCGCAAAGAGGCGCCAGTATTTAATAGCATTGTTGGGATGAAAAGTTCGTTTAAAATTTGATGTGACGGAATGTAGAACATCATCGAGTACGGTGATGCCAATGTTTCAGATAAATCAAAGCTCGCCCCATGGCGAGACATAGCGCATCATCAAACGAACGAGCGCATGCATATCAGATACATATTTTAGAAAAGGTAAAATAAGAATGGAATACAGAATCGAACGAGATACGATGGGCGAGATTGAAGTCGCTGCCGATAGGCTTTGGGGTGCGCAGACGCAGCGCAGTTTGGAGAATTTTAAGATTGGCACGGAGAAGATGCCGCGCGAGATTATTCGGGCATTTGCCATTTTGAAAAAGGCGGCGGCGCTTACCAATGATCAGCTTGGTGTGCTGGATGGCGACAAGGCGATTGCGATTGCACAGGCTTGCGACGAGATTCTCGATGGCAATTATGACGATGAGTTTCCACTTGCGGTCTGGCAGACAGGTAGCGGCACGCAGTCCAATATGAATGTCAATGAAGTCATCGCGCACATCAGTACTGCAGCAGGCGTAACGCTTCATGCCAATGACGACGTAAATAAAGGTCAGAGTAGCAACGATACCTTTCCAACTGCGATGCACATTGCAACCGTTATTATGGCGGAAGATACACTGATTCCATCAATTACAAAACTCAGAGATACGTTGCAAAGACTTGAAGACGAATACATGCCGATTATTAAAATCGGTCGTACCCATCTGCAAGATGCGACCCCGCTTAGACTTGGACAGGAGATCAGTGGTTGGCGCGCAATGTTAGAGAAGTCGATTGCGATGATTCAAAATAATTTGGCGCCAGTCAGAGAGCTTGCACTCGGCGGTACTGCTGTCGGTACGGGAATCAATACGCACGCGGATTTTGCCGAATACGTCGCAAAGAAAATCTCCCATATTACAGGTAAAGAATTTACCACTTCTGATAATAAATTCCATGCGCTCACAAGCAAAGATGCGCTCGTGGCATTTCATGGGAGTCTGAAAGCGTTGGCTTGCGATCTCATGAAGATTGCAAATGACGTCAGGTGGCTGGCTTCCGGACCAAGATCTGGTCTCGGCGAGATTGTCATTCCTGAAAATGAACCAGGTAGTTCCATCATGCCAGGCAAGGTCAATCCAACCCAATGCGAAGCGCTTACGATGGTGTGTGCGCAAGTCCTTGGTAACGATGTGACAGTTGGAATTGCAGCATCACAAGGCAATTTCGAGCTCAATGTATACATGCCTGTGCTCATCTTCAATGTGGTTCAATCCATGAGGTTATTAGCTGATGCGGCCGTTTCATTCAATGATAACTGCGCAATCGGTATCAAGCCAAACGAAGATAAAATCGAGCACAATCTGAACAATAGTCTCATGCTCGTAACCTGCCTTGCACCAAGAATTGGCTATGACAAAGCAGCGCAGATTGCGAAGCATGCGCACAAGACGGGCGCATCACTGAGAGAGGCGACCCTTGAGCTCAACTTCCTCAGTGCGGAAGAGTTTGACAATCTAGTGGATCCCGAGAAGATGGTGTAGTAATATCGTCAGATAACTTGCGTAAACCTGCTGATTTAGTGTATACTATATATTCAATGCCCTTCACGAGTGCGTGGTGCATTGTCGGGTCCTACGCAATAAGACTTCGTGAACCTCGTCAGGTCCTGACGGAAGCAGCGATAAGCGAATCATCTTGTGTGACGTAGACTAGCCCGGCAATGCACCAGACACCCGCGGAGGGTTTTTAATATTCTATCCGATTTACATAGTATTTTATAATGATACGATACTTTCTAAGAACAGAGTAAATACACAAGCTAGACGAAAATGTGTATTTGCACCATGGAGACATCAATGAGTGATACAACAGGCTACGTAGCAATATATAGAAGATTTAGGCCAGAGGTTTTCTCCGAAGTATGGGGGCAGTCGTCGGTCGTGCGCGTGCTTTCGAATCAAATCAAAGCTGCGACATTTGCACATGCTTATCTGTTTACGGGGACGCGTGGTACAGGCAAGACGACGATGGCGCGGATTCTCGCGAAAGGACTCAACTGTGTCCACGCACACGATCCAAACGCCACAGCCGCCACAACAGCGACCTCCGAAACAAGCGCCACTGCAGCCACCACAGCAGCGACCGCCGAAACCGCCGCAAATGACGACTATACAGGTGAGATTCCCTGTGGTGTGTGTCCAAACTGCATCGCCATCAAAGAGGGTTCGTTTATCGATGTTGTCGAGCTCGATGCGGCGTCCAACAATGGCGTCGACTCCATTCGGGAAATCAGAGACAGCGTACAGTACCCGCCAATCATAGGCAAATACAAAGTCTACATCATAGATGAGGCGCACATGCTGTCAAAAGGCGCCGCCAATGCGCTGTTAAAGACGCTTGAAGAGCCGCCTGAACATGCGGTATTTATCCTCGCGACGACAGAGCCTGGCAAGCTGCCACAGACGATTCGTTCCAGATGCCTCAAGCTTGATTTCAAGCACGTGAGCGCGGCGGATTTGGTTGCTGGCATGAGAAATATTTGCACGACATTGGGCGTGAAAATCAGTCAAGACGCACTTTCTATCATCGCAAGAGGTGGTGACGGCTCCGTCAGAGATTCGCTCAGTTTGCTCGAACAGACCATCAGCGGCGCTACGGACGCGATTGACCGAAAGGTCGTCATCGAAGCGCTCGGCATGCCAGACGATAAAGTGATGAACGATTTGGCGGTCAGCATGTTCACGGGTGATACAGGCAAAGCGTTGTTATTTTTGGATTATATGATACAAAATGGTAAGGATGAGCGCGTGATTATGAGCGAACTCATCGACTATTTTAGAAGTGCCTTGATCATCAAATTTGTACGAGATCCATCACAGGTCATCGGACGATCGAAAGAAAATATCGCAACGATATCGCAGTATACAAAGGACTTCACAGTTGAGCGCATCAACGCCGCCATCTACTCCTTGTCAAAAGTACTCAATGAGTCAAGGTGGGCGACGCACCCGAGGATATTGTTAGAGATGTCAATCATAGAAATCGCAACTACTAAATAAATGAAATAAAGGAGACAAAAATGGGAAAAGGTATGAGAGCTGGTAAGAAGAAATCACCAGGTGTAAGTCAGAAAAAGATGATGGGCGGTGGCGGTCAAGCGCAGCAAATGGCAGCACTGAACGCGATGCAGCAGAAGATGGGCGACCTCCAAGATGAGCTCAATGCAAAAGAGTTTGAGACAAGTGCTGGTGGTGGTGCTGTAACTGTTAAGATGAACGGTCAGAAAGAATTATTATCATTGAATATCGATCCAGATGTCATGGATCCTGAAGATCCTGAGATGCTTCAAGATTTGATTATCGTTGCGATCAACGAAGCAATCAGACAGATTGAAGAGACGTCAAGCCGCGAGATGGAATCTTTGACGGCGGGATTGGGACTTCCTCCAGGGCTTCTATAATATGGCTGGCTATCCAAAACCACTTGAAAAATTAATCAATGAGATCAGCAAGCTTCCCGGTATTGGTGGAAAGACCGCGCAGAGGCTTGCTTTCTTTATCATGTCCATGGAGGATGAGGACGCGAAAGATATTGCACGCGCAATTGTCTCAGCCAAAGACAACTTGAAAAGATGTTCCGTGTGCGGCAATATGACCGATGTCGATCCATGCGAATATTGCACGGATCCCACACGTCAGGACAATATCATCTGTGTTGTAGAATCTCCAAAAGATGTCCTTGCGATTGAGCGTTCCAAAGAATATCGCGGCCGTTACCACGTGCTTCATGGTGTGATTTCACCGATTGACGATATGAAGCCAGATGACTTAAATCTGAAGAGTCTATTAATAAGACTTCGTGACAACGAAGCTGTAAATGAGATTATTTTGGCGACAAGTACTACAATTGAAGGAGAAGCGACGGCGATGTATATTTCAAGGCTTGTCTCACCATCTGGAATCAAAGTAACAAGAATTGCGCACGGTGTGCCGATGGGTGGAGATTTGGAATATGCGGATGAAATGACGCTGATGAAAGCAATCGAAGGTCGCCGCGAAATCTAGGCATGTTTTACGTTATGAGCAGATTATTATATTTTGTTTATTACTAAAATTGGAAAATTTGTATTTTTTGTTGGAAAATCACCTTACAAGTGATATAATTCGCATAATAGATGTAGACATAATGACAGGAGAACGTTATGCATTGTAAAGTATGTGGGAAAATGTTAAAAGATGGCGAAACGACTTGCCCAGCTTGTGGTGCACGCATTACGGGAGACGTTGTCGCTCCAAGACGCTATGAAAAACTTGACCTAAAATGGTCAAACGATAGCACTATTTCTGATACTTCGCAGACCGTAATCACAAAGCCTGAAACGGATAGATATATTGAGGACGTTGCGCCAGAAGTGATACCCGAAATAGAGGATATCATTCCTGCGCAGGTGGAGTCGATTCAACAGCCAGAGCCATTTTCAATTCCAAAAGAAGATTCATACATGTCCTATAGTGCATGGGGTGAGTCTGAAAAAACGGACAATGAAGATGCTCTTTCAGAAGTAGCAGACAGCTATGCAGCGGAGGCGCCCAATGTGGATGCCTATGATGCCGCATCTTTTGATGCGAGTTTAGATACTGCGAAAGATGTAAAACTTGATTGTGTGGATCCCAATGCAATTAACGATGTGATTGCAGAGGATACCGACGTATTTCGGAATCGTCGTAGTGAACTCGATATTGCGGATGAACATTTTCGTAAAAAAAATGAAGAGTTTCAGAATCTTATAGATACCGAATTTGCGAAGCTTCGCAGCCTATATTCAGGTCTGACGCAGCTGAGTGGCGGCGATGATGAATTTAACGTTGGTGAGCGTGTGTCCATTACCGATGTGGATGCTATTATTACTGCTGCTGAAAAACGAATTGATGACCTCAAAGCAAAGCATGATCAGGAGATGCTAGATGCCATTGAAACGAATCGCAAAGCGAGAGCGACAGAATCCGATATTGATTATGATCGTTGGTATATGGGTGCTGGCGCCGAAGAAGTGAAATTTGGCGAAGACATCGAAGCCGATGCATTAAACTCGCAAGCTGAGTCGCCTGTCGAGAATTTTGCTGATAAAATCGTTGTCCTTGGTGATGATGCGGATCAGCCAATTTCTCCAGATACGGCTTATGGTTTCGATTTATCTTATGTGCCGAAGGATGCGCTTCCAAAACAAAGAGATCTATCGGAGGATGCGCCAATACTAGCTGAGGTGACAAGTGACGACAACAAGGAAGAAACGGCTCCCGTTGCCATTGCAGGTCTATCCCTTTTTGGTGATACGTCTGGATCCCCATTCCATACGCATGCGCAGCCACTGCAAGATACACCCGAAATTTCGGAAGAGCAACCTGAACCTGATGTGATACCATCTGACGTGATAGAACCTTCCGTTGTTGTATCAGAGTCGAAGCCTGTTGCACCTACAACACCTACCGAGTCAGCAACTCCTGCCACACCAGAATCACCAAAAGTAGCAGGTCTTGGACTCTTTGCATCTGCCTATGGGAGCTCCTTGTTTGGTGCCGCAGATGATGAAGCGACGGAGGAACAGGCAATATCAGAAGAACCATCAGAGACACCATCAAAAATTGCAGGGATAGGCATTATTTCCCCGCTTGGTTCCTCTTTGTTTGGTGCAACGCCAGAACCCGTGGTATCTACGCCACAACCAATCATTCCAGAACCTGAACTTGAATCTAATCCTGAGCCACAAGATCCCGAATCGGCACAAGATTCTGAACCTGAACTTGAGTCAATCTCAAAACCTGCACCAATTGAGATTAATACATTCTCAATAACAGATCGCATTCCAATTGATAAAATGAAAAAAGCATTCAGTGCGTCTGCTACGGTTGCGGTTCTTGAAGATGAAAAGTCACATTCATCATTAGGTGAACTGTCTAAAAAAGAGGCGAAGGAAGAGGAAAAGAAATCTAAATTTGACGAAAAGTTCCATGAAAGAAACCAACGATTTGCTGAAAAGCAAGCATTAGCATACGAGAAGAAACAAAAAAAGGCAGAAAAAGCAGCAAAGAAACGTGGTGAAGAATTTATCCCTGAACCGCGTAATTTAGAAGATATACAAAGTGTAGAGAATAACCAAAGTGTCGTTGACACCCAAGATACCGTCGACGATATTCCATACAAAAAATCCAAAGGCGATGTCATCTATAAAGCGATTGTCGCAGTATTGGTTGCATTGATTATCATTGTTGGTGCGCTGTTTGTCACACTAAAGTTCTTCCCTGATACAAAGGTTGCACAGACGATTGATACTGGATTCTCCAATGCATTTCATTTTGTCAAAGGCGACAATTACTTTGAATCTACTGTATCGAGCGAGGATAGTGTTAAAAAAAAACAGCAAAATAAAATTGTCGAACCTGTAAGTAGTGTACAGATTCTCGTGTCGAATCATTTGGTAGATGCGAGAGATATTTACATGGTTGCCTTTGATGAAACGGCAGCATATAGTGATGACATGGACTATCCAATTGCAGGCGCAAATGGGACAAGCAAGATTATTAATGATTATTGGACCGAAGGTGAAGACGGTAAAGATTTGCTTTATGATGATGAAGCATTGGCAAGCGTGATTCGGTTCTGTAGTGATTATACAGCCTATGTTGGTAGCCATAGCAGTGACATTTTCGCAGAAGTTCTGAAAGGAAGTGAAGCGGAGACGGCGTTGAAAATTGACGATAGAGCCCTGATTGGGGAGCCAATCAAGTTCTTGTATCTAGGCATCGGTGATGTCCGTATGAAGGATGGAAAACTCTACGTGTATACAAGGCAATTAATTGGCAAAGCCGCAGATGAAAAAGACGAGACCGAAGAGTATATCGTGTACGAGCTTACACCTAGCGAGGGTACGATGCAGGTTGATGCATATGCAATATATGGTTAAGATACATTATTTTTGAAAGGTGGGAAGATTATGTCAACAAAAGCGAATTTTAAGAGAGCTGAAATTACTGCAGGCAAGAGAGCGTTCTCAATGTCACGTACGACAATTGAGACCGCATTTTATGGCAACAATGTTGTAAAACAGATTGATCTCAAGGAGGCTTATCGCCTCGCAAAGGCTGCTACTGGTACGATTGAACTTGATTTGCCAGTGTACAAACCAGAAGAAATTGGACTACCAGACGATGCAAATATCTTACTATTCAACGATGGCGAGACCGTCGGTAGGTTTGCAGGTGCAAGAGTCATCCTAGGCGAAAAAGGCGTAAGTGAAGCCGATATCGCGAAAGTATTGCGTGACGCTGTCTATCATTCAAGATATAAAAAGATGTATCATACAGAGTCCTATATCGGACTCGACAAAGACTTTATCATCAAAGCCAATCTACTTATTCCAGAGACCTATGAAAATACGATGTACAACTGGTTATTAAATTTCCAATACATCAACGACAAATACAATGAAATGTACGCAGATTCAACGCCAATCGGTGACGAGCCTGAGATTTTCATATTTTCAGATCCTGACTTTAAGCATCCAAAATTTCCAGATGGGCTTGCCTATTTTGATCCTGAACATAATTGTGCATGCCTCCTTGGTATGAGATATTTTGGTGAGCACAAAAAAGGAACGCTGACACTCGCGTGGGGCATTGCAAACCGCAACGGTTATGCATCTTGCCACGGTGGACTCAAGAGAATCATTCAAAAAGATGGCAATAAGCATGTCCTCGGTGTATTTGGGCTATCTGGTTCAGGTAAATCAACGCTGACGCATGCAAAGCACGAGGGTAAGTATGACGTGACCGTTCTCCATGATGATGCCTATATCATCAGTTCTGAAAATGGATCAACCGTTGCGCTTGAGCCATCGTATTTTGATAAGACACAGGACTATCCGCTGACAAGTCCAGACAATAAATTCCTCATTACAATTCAAAACTGTGGTGTAACCATCGATGAAGATGGCAAAAAAGTTCCTGTTACAGAAGATATTCGAAACGGCAACGGACGTGCGATTAAGTCAAAATTGTGGGCAGCCAACAGAGTCGATAAGATGGAAGAGCCAATCAATACCATTGTATGGCTCATGAAAGACCATGCGCTTCCACCAGTTATCAAGGTTGAAGATCCAACGCTTGCATCTGTTATGGGTGCTTGCCTTGCAACGAAGAGGACTACTGCGGAGAAGCTTGCAGAGGGTGTGGATCCCGACGCACTCGTCTACGAGCCATATGCCAATCCATTTAGAACCTATCCACTCGAACAGGATTATGAGAAATTCAAGTATCTGTTTGAGGAGAAGGGCGTAGATTGTTATATTATCAATACAGGTCATTTCCTCGACAAGAAGATTCCAAAGGAAGTGACGATTGATATCATCGAAAGAATTGTCGAGGGTACCGGTGAATTTGTAAACTTTGGACCGATTGATACGCTGAGGACAATCGACATTGATGGCTTTGTTCCAGACTACGATGATACTGCTTATCTTGAGCTGATTCGAAAGCAGATGGACAGCCGTATCATATACGTGTTAAGCTTAGAGGAGTTCAAAGGTGGCAGAGACAAACTTCCAGGCGATGCGGTGAAGGCACTTCGTAAAGTCGCATCGAAAGCAATTTAGCTTGAAATTATGAGAACATGTCATTCCCGCGAAGGCGGAAATCTCCGAGGCAGACCGTCGATGGGATTCTCACCTTCGCGGGAATGACAATATTTATGGAATGTAACGACGCATTATGAGAAATTAGGAGTATTTATGGATAATGTACGACCATTAAAAAGAAAGACCTCAAAATCCAAGAAAATGATCACCACTGTGGTAATCATCTTCTTCGTATTAATTGGACTCATTGGCGCGCTCACGGATTTCATAACAGATTGGTTGTGGTTCGATGAACTCGGTCTCGTAAGTGTCTTCTTTAAGAAACTATTTACGCAGCTTGAGATTGGAATTCCAGTATTTATTGGCATTACACTTCTTACATGGTTTTATCTATTTGAAATCAAAAGAGGGTATTTCAAGCATCTAGCGGTGCAAGAGATGACGATGAAAAAGAAGACTTACAACCTCATCACGTTAGGCATCTCTGCACTATGTGGCCTCATTCTTGCGCTCATGACGGCAGGTGGAAGCTGGAATAAATTCCTACAGTTCGCAAATGCCACAAATTTCGATCTCAAGGATCCGATCTTCGATTTAGATGTCGGTTTCTATGTATTTAAACTTGACTTTATCCAGCTCATAAATGACACGGTAATCATGGCGATTATATTCTTTGCCATCATCACCTTTGTTATGTATGCAATTCTGCTTTCCATTGCAAGACCAATTACGATGGATACGGAACAGGGTGGTGACTATAGCGATTCCTCGCAGACGTCTTACGGTTATGAAGACAGCGCGCCATATGGCTCAAAAGAGAATCCATTTAGATCTGGTGGTGCTGCGGGTCAGTGGACCTTTATGGGCAAAGATGCGTCCGAATTTGGCGATATGCTAAAGAAGATGTTCATGGGACCAAATGCACCAACGAGTTCCAATACCTCACAAAAAAGTAAAGCAGGCACCGTCGATATCACAGCAAAAGAGATGTTTCGTATTGCCTCGAAGCAAGTTGTGGCGTTGGGTATCGTTTTCTTCATCATGCTCGCGGTTCATTTCTTCCTAAAGCAATATACGCTTCTCTATGCACATACAGGCGTGCTTTACGGTGCTGGCTATACAGATATCAACATCAGTTTGCTGATTACAAGAGCTCAAATTGTTCTCTCACTTGTGGGTGTTGTCGTCTTTACCATTGGTATCATCAAGAAAAACTGGAAGACAATTGTGGCTGTACCAGCGCTTATGATTATCATTGCAATCCTAGGCGGTCTTGCAGGTATCTTCGTCCAACAATTAATCGTCTCTCCAGATGAAAGAAATAAAGAGAGTAAATATCTCGAGTACAATATCGAGTATACCCAAAAAGCTTATGACATCGACAAGGTGTCAACGAATACGTTCCCTGTAACGAATGACCTTACAACACAGGATATCAAGGATAATCAAGACAGTATCCGAAATATCCGTATCAATGACTACAATCCTGCGAAGACATTTTACAATCAGACCCAAAGTATCAGACAGTATTATACGTTCAACGATGTCAATGTCGATCGCTACATGATTGATGGAAAATATACACAAACTTTCCTTTCCGCAAGAGAAATCGACGAGACCAAAATCAACCAGCAGTGGCTCAATGCACATCTAAAATACACGCATGGCTATGGTTATACTTTATCGCGCGTGGATAAAGTCACGGCGAGTGGTCAGCCGGATATGCTCATCAAGGATATTCCACCTGTATCGAACATTCCTGAGATTCCAGTGGAACGTCCTGAAATCTATTTCGGTGAATTAACAAATAATTACATCATCACGGGTACAAATGAAAAAGAATTTGACTATCCAGAGGGTGAGAGCAACGTGTATTCAAAATATGATGGTGATGCAGGAATCAAACTTGGACTGTTTAATCGTGCACTATTTGCTTGGAAAGAATCTAGCATGAAGATGCTTGTTTCAACGAATATCGATAGCAATTCCAAGATTATCATCAACCGTAATATTACAGAACGTGTTAATAAAATTATGCCATATCTGGATTATTCAGATCCTTATATGACAACAGTTGACGGTCAGCTTTACTGGATTATCGATGCTTATACGAAGAGCAACAAATATCCGTATTCAGAGCCATATGACCTCGCAGAGGGTTACGATGACAACTATATCCGTAACTCAGTCAAGGTCGTCATCAATGCCTACAACGGCGATACGGTCTACTATCTCGTGGACGAAAGTGATCCCGTTGCCAACACAATGAAAGAAATCTATCCAAAATTATTCAAAAGTGCTGAATCGATGCCAGACGGGATTCGCGCCCATATCAGATACCCAAGCAAACTCCTAGACATTCAGGCAAATGTCTACAAACGTTATCACGTCAACGATGTCAACGTATTCTATCAAGGCGAAGATTTGTGGGAGATCTCAAAAGAGAAGCTCGGCGCGGGTGAAGATGATGTGGAAATGAAGCCAAATTATTACATCATGAAATTGCCAGGTGAGTCGGATGTAGAATTTGTCAATTCGATTCCGTATACACCGCGAGATAAAAACAACATGATTGGTCTGCTTGTCGCGCGAAATGATGGCGAACATTACGGTGAACTCGTGCTCTATCAGTTCCCGAAGACAAAGACAATCATGGGACCAAATCAGGTCGATGCGCAGATTGCACAGGATACACAGATTTCACAGGATTTCTCACTTTGGGAAAATTCTGGTTCGAGTTATAGTCGAGGCAATATGTTTGTCATTCCAATTGAAAACAGTCTCATGTACGTTGAGCCAATCTACCTGACCTCGACAAATTCATCGCTTCCAGAAGTCAAGCGCGTCATCATCTACTACGGTGACCGCATTGCCTACGAGCCGACACTTGCCGAAGCATTGGACGACATGTTTGGCGAGGGTGCAGGTGAATCTGCAACAGACGCCTCAAATCTAGGCGATGCAGACGGTGGTTCTCCAAATCCAGATACAGAGGGTGACGGAGGCTCGAGCAATGGGGATGCTACTGGAACAGGGGATAGCGATGGTGATAAGAGTGATTCATCAGATTCTGATACAGACTCAGATGGTAGTGAGCCATTGACAGACGCACAGCGTACTCAGCTTATCAAAGATGCAAGCAAAGCCTATGAAGACGCACTCGCCGCTCAAAAAGACGGTGACTGGGCAGAGTATGGCGCGCAGATGAAGAAACTCGAAACGTATCTAAAGAAGCTAGACGCAACCAGCTAAGTATTGTGTGAACAAAGGGGGATGAATATGCAGAAGGATTTACTATATACGATACCAGCGGATAAGCACACACCCGAAGAAGTACTCGGTATTTTGTGTGCACATCCCGAGGTTAAGTTTGTTTCTTTAGTGGGCATTGACCTCGGTGGACATGATACGGATGAGAAGATTCCGGTTGAATTATTCAGAGAAGAAATTCAGAAATTTATCTATGCGGGTGTGCAAACGGATGGCAGTTCTGTTGTCTTGAAGCATATCGCGACATTGAATGATGCGAAAGTTGCAATCATTCCCGATACAAACGTGAATTGGTATGTCGATTATAATTTTGACAATATGACGCGTCTCGATAAAAAGCCGACAGGTACCCTTCGGATTCCATCGAAGCTTGTACATGGTGTCAGTGAGGTTGGCTCGAGAGAAGTGCTTGCACGTGCAAGAGACTATATCAATGATCGGGTTTTAGAATTAATAAAAGCGCATCCCTATATCATAAATCACACTTTTGGCTTGAAAAATATCGAAGATATCGATCATATCGAGCTGACGGGGGCAACGGAACTTGAGTTTTGGGTGTACAGTCCTGAAGAGCGTGCAGATATTGCGCAACTTAGTACGTCACAGGAACTCAAAGAACAATATTGGCAGCGTACGAGAGGTAGTGTAAGACTCGCGCTTGAGCGGACGATTACACTGATGAATAAGTTTGGTTTCCAAGTTGAGATGGGTCACAAAGAAGTTGGCGGTGTCAAAGCAAAGTTGAGATTAGATGGCACATATGGTCATATTATGGAACAATTGGAAATCGATTGGACCTATGCGGATGCACTTCAAGCTGCGGACAATGAATTGCACATCCGAAATCTTGTAAAAGATGTCTTTCGAATGCACGAGCTTGATGTGACATTTTTAGCAAAGCCGATGGAAGACGTTGCTGGCAGTGGCGAGCATACTCATATGGGTATGGTTGCCGTTCTAAAGGATGGCGAAAAGGTCAACATTTTCTCACCAAAGGATATGCGTGAGAGTTTCATGAGTCCGATTGGCTATGGTGCCATTATGGGGCTTTTAAAGAATTATGAAGTGGTTGGTTCCTTTGTGGCGGCGGATTCGGACGCACTGAACAGACTGAAGCCTGGATTTGAAGCACCCGTCTCCATCGTCACTTCGCTTGGTCATAGTCCTGATGAGCCGAGCCGCAACAGAACGGTACTTGCGGGTCTTGTCAGAGAAGAGGACGCTCCGTCATCTACACGTTTCGAGCTCAGAGCACCTTGCCCGAAAGCCAACACCTATCTGATTATGGCGGCGAGTTATATGTCAATGATGGATGGCATTGAGGCCGTATTTGCGAAGGAACTTACAGAAACAGAGCTTCTTCCTGCAATATCAAAGAAAAAAGGCGAGACTGCATTCTATCTGGATAAGGATCGCGTCTATCGTACAGAAGAAGATGTATTTGAAGATTTTACAGAAGAACAACGCGAAGAATTATTTGGTGTTGCGCCAAAGACTGCCTATGAGAGTATTGGTGCACTTAGCGTCTATAAAGAAAAGAGAGCCGTCTTATGCAAGGGCAATGTATTCACGGAATCGTTGATTACTTCGTATGAAGACTCCCTGATTGAGCGCTGGTCCTATGAATTAAAACTTCGTACCGTATCCGATGCACTTTCGCTTATCAGGGATACGAAAAAAGTTCATGATGAGAGTTGTGGCAGTGAATTAGATGAAGTAAATTGGCGTGAAATCAACGATTTGAGACATTATATCGCGAAGAACATGATGGATACCGATTCGCTTCTTGAGCGCATTCGTGCAGCTGTTGCCGATGAAAGCTATGATGAAGCCTCAGATCTTGAGATTGAACTGAGAAAGATGATACGTTTGCTACGTTCACTATATGAGAAGTATACGAACAATATTATCTAAGATTATAGTATAATGATATAGAATAGAAAGAGGGTAAAGCGAAGACAATGCTAGATATTAAGAAATTACGTGAAGATTATGATGGGGTTTTGAAAGCTGTTGAAAGCCGTGGCAAGGGCGATTTTGGATTATCTGAAGTGATGGCAATTGACGAAGAACGCCGCAAAGAACTCGGTGAAGTTGAGGCGATGCGTGCACGCCAAAATTCTGTAAGCAAGGAGATTCCGCAGCTGAAGAAAGCGGGCGAAGACACGACTGCGATTATGGCAGAGATGAAGACTTTGTCTGAGGAGATTAAAACTCGGACAGAAGTGGTAAATGCGCTCGATGAGAAGTTAAAATACGCATTACTCTCCATCCCAAATGCACCATCTGACAAAGCCCCAATCGGCACAGATGATAGTGACAATGTTGAAATCCGAAAATATGGAGAACCTACAACATTTTCTTTTGAGCCAAAAGCGCATTGGGATGTTGGCACGGATTTAGATGTCCTTGATTTTGAGCGTGCTGCAAAGATTAGTGGTGCTCGTTTTACCGTATACAAAGGACTCGGCGCAAGACTGGAGCGTGCCGTCATTAACTTCATGCTGAATCTACACACAGAAGAGCATGGATTCACGGAGATTTTGCCTCCATTTATGGTGAATCGTGATGCGATGATTGGTACGGGGCAACTTCCTAAATTTGAAGATGATATGTTCCATGTGCCAGCGAAAGATTTCTTCTTGATTCCAACAGCGGAGGTTCCTGTGACGAATCTTCTGCGCGAAGAAGTATTGGTCGGTGAAGACCTTCCCATTTATTATACAGCCTATACCCCATGCTTTAGAAAAGAAGCGGGTTCTGCGGGTAGAGATACAAGAGGTCTCATCCGTGTACATCAATTTAACAAGGTTGAATTGGTTAAATTCTCCAAGCCGGAAGAGAGTTGGGACGAGCTTGAAAGTCTTACAAATGCCGCAGAAGAAGTTCTCAAGAGACTTGGACTGCCCTATCGGGTCGTCGCACTCGCAACAGGTGACCTCGGATTCTCTTCTGCATTGACCTACGACATTGAAGTCTGGATGCCAAGCTATGGGCGCTATGTTGAGATCAGTTCTTGCTCTAATTTCCTTGATTATCAAGCGAGAAGAGCCAATATCAGATTCAAGAGAAGCGCAAAGGATAAGCCCGAATATGTACATACATTGAATGGATCTGGACTCGCAGTTGGACGTACAGTTGCTGCGATTCTAGAGAATTTTCAAAACGAAGACGGCAGCGTGACAATTCCTGAAGTGCTCGTACCTTATATGGGCACAGATATCATCAAGTAGGAAAAGAAGCACTTGAAGAAAACAATCGTCCTCACAGCGGCGCAGACAACAATTATCATGGCAATATTGACGCTCGTTTCAAAGCTTTTCGGATTCGTCCGCGAGACGTTGATGGCCAACTACTACGGGACTTCTGCAGTAGTTGACGCACTCAATATGGCAAATTCAATCCCGACGATTCTTTTCGCCGGGTTCTTTACTGCTGTAGGAACTTCGTTTATGCCGCTTTTTTCTAAATCGGTTGAGCTTGAGGGAAAAGAGGCATCAGACCGATATACTTCTAAAGTCATGAATCTGTTAATCCTCATGAGCATTGCCATGGCTGTAATATTTTTGGCATTTGCACCACAATTCATCAAATTATTTACGATGCCAACAGATACTGCCTCCATTCAGGATATGGGCTTTTTTAAATACCTGGAATATCTTTTCGCGCATGGTTGGACAGGTGAGAAATTTAGACTCGCTGTGTATTATCTGAGAGTGAGTGCGATAATCGGCATCTTTAGCTCCTTTGGTGGTGTGTTCGATACATATCTGAGTTATAAGCGAATCTATATCACTCCTGTGATTCTATCCTACCTACTGAATATTGTCGGTATTGCAGTGATTCTCATGAGTCACACCTTGGACAATCCTTATTTATTGGCATTTTCGCTTTCACTTGGACAGGCAATCAAAAATATCATTGCCTATCTTTTTTCAAAGCGGAAAGGATTCCGATATACCTTTAGTCTCAATCTGAAGCCCCTTATTGGACAGATTACCAAGTTATCGCTACCGATATTTTTTAGTACGCTTGCCAATCAGATTAATATTATGGTAGATCGAACGCTTGCGAGCGGGCTGATTACAGGTAGTATCGCTGCACTCGGCTATGGCAGTCTGCTCGTCGGTCTTTTTACAGGGCTTACAGGTGCGGTCATCACGTCATTTCTGTATCCGCGGCTCAGCGAATCTTATGCACGAGGGGATACTGAGGGCTATAAAACACTCTTTGACACTGGGGTCAGTTTGATTATGATGCTTGGAATCCCTTGCACGCTGGGCGCGTTGACATTTGCGGGACCTGCCGTACAGATTGTTTTTGAGCGTGGATCGTTCAATGCGGAATCAACGGCGATGACGACGAGTGCCTTTTTCTTTTATGGTATCAGTATCGTCTTTATGATGCTTCTCGACTTCTTCAATCAGGCGCACTTTGCGCGGCACAATACGGTGATTGCATTTCGCGTTGCGCTTGTGACAATTGCTACGGATACGATTATCAGTATCTCGCTTGTGGGACCGCTGAAACTCGCTGGACTTGCACTTGGATCGAGCATTGCGAGTGTATGTGGTGCAGCAATCATGGGTATATATACCAGACACAAATATCCAGAAATCTTTGTAGGAGGTTTGGTTCCTAAATTTATAAAAATTTGTATCGCATCTGTTGTAAGTGTTGGAATTGCAGCCTTAATATACTATCCCATGCTGAATTATTCGCATGCACATGATATTATCATGCCTCGTACGGTGTTGTTGATGGTTGCAGTTGCAGTTGCTGCTGGTGTATACTTACTAGAATTGAAGCGATTCAAGGTTGAAGAGATTCACCATCTAAAAAATATTTTTGGTGGTAAAGTAAAGTAGTGTAGGTACTTATGATGATGGAAGAAAAGGCAATCACAAACGAACACGAAAAGGAGCGCGAGGAACTCTATGCATTGGTTGAGCAGGCAATCAATGGCAGCCAATCCGCTTTCGAGAAGCTTTATCTGTCACAATCGAAAGCGATTCTTTACCACGCGCGAAGCTTGCTGATAAATCCAGAAGATGCCTATGATGCGGCGCAAGATGTTGTCATTGCAATGATGAAAAACATTCGCACGCTAAAAGATCCGAGCGCATTTCTGTCGTGGCAATATCAATTGATTCGATATGTCTGCAGCAAACATGTCAGGAAACTCAAGCGTATTCATTTTGGACAGGAACCCTATGATATCTCGGACAACGCAGAACTCTATGAGGATAAAAATATAGATGCCAATACGGAGCGCGTCATTGAGGAACAGGAGCGCAGCAAGATTGTACTCAAGGTGATTGCCAAATTGTCAAAGAGACAACGTGAGGCGGTCATCTTGTATTATTATGAGGATCTTTCATATCGCGAAATTGCAGAGGTGATGGGAAGCAGCGTGAGTACGGTATCTACAAATCTCATGAAAGCCAAGAAGAATATCAAAGCAGAATTGGTATCGATGGGCATTGTAGTGACGGATGAAAATGTCAATGATGCCTATTCGCTTCATTCTGTGATTGCAATTGCAGTCGCTCGTGATGTTGATGCAAAATGCCCACCCTATGCGGTCACAGAGTTCCAAAATACATTGAAGTTTCCAAAAACTTTAGCAAAGACTTTAGAAAAGATTACAGACTTCCAACTCGCGCAAAGAAATAGAATCAAGTCCGCGATTTATATTAAAATGATTGCTTGCTGCATCGTGGTTGCTGTGGTTGGTGGTGTCTTTGTGTATCATTTTGACTTTAAAAAGGATACTGATGGCACACCGTTAGACAAGCCAAACGCACCAGTATCCATACAATCTACCGCATATGAGCCAGATGTAGATATTGTCTTGTCTGGTGGTGCATGCGAGTGCGGTCATATTGACCCACAAAGTGCGCATGCATGTATCTATGATAGTCCAGATTCATATGTACAAGGCTGGGAGATTGTAGATTCTTCCAATACGGTTATTGCGAAGGGCGACGGCGATGAAGTAAGTGAGAGTCTTCAAAAACTCCCGAAAGGAATGTATCTATTGGAATTTGTAATCAACGGTACCTCATCGAGAACGGCCGTTGCTAGTAAAAATATTGAAATTATGAATCCACGTTAGAATTATCCTGTGTTGTATTCATAGAGGCAAATGTTACAAGAATTGTAGCATTTGCCTCTATTTTTTTTATTCCATCTTGGTAAAACATTTGAAATAATTAAAACAATTTTAATTATTTTGTTTTAATTATTTGTGATTATTATCTAGAAAATAGGGAATATTAATCTATAGGCATTCGAAAATATTTATAAAATAGAATGTTTGTGCGAATTGAGTTATTTTTGTGATAATTTCCGACAATTAGGCAGTAAATTTCAATTGCAAGGGTACTTATTAAACGCATTATATCAACATGGAAAAAATTGAAAGGAGAAAAGATGAAGTACAAGAGGCAGTTAATGAGATCAAAGGCACTGGCAATCCTATTAGTTGCGGTGCTTTTTGTTATGAGTGGAGGCAATTTCGCTTTGTCTGCATTTGCGGACACGGATTTTGGTGTGGACGATGCAAATGTAAAGATTGCAACATCTGCACAGGGCAAGGATTTAGACGAGAATCTAAATGTAAATTTTGATGCAGAGATATCGACAGACGTTGCGATAGCGACTGACAAAGCAATCGCGATGGATCAAGGGGAACAAGGAATTTCGACAGACGCAGATATGAAATCTGATATGAAATCTGATGAGAAGTCTGATGGCACAAAGATACAAACGCAAGCGCAAAAGCAAAAAGAAAATACATCTCAAACAGCATCGGCATTGCCTCTTACTGGTGGCGCAGCGTCGGTACTGACACCGACATCTGCACCGATTATACCGCTAGATAGCGATGCCGCTACGGATGTTCATGACGAGGCAGAATTAATCGCTGCATTGGGGAATCCTGATGCCAAGGTGATTCATATTGCACAGGATATTGTCATCAATAGTGAGATGCAGATTCGTCGATCCGTTACAATTACAGGCACACATAAGATTACATTTGGAAGCGGTGTCATACCTGAGACTTTTTTATATCATTTTAGAGCATCAGGTGCAGATACTGTTGTGACATTTGCAGGTGTCACACTTGATGGTGAAAATAAAGCATATGGTGGGATTGGTTTATATTATGGAGTAAATCTGTTCTTTGTATCAGGAAACATTAAAAACTGTGCTTTTACTGCGAATCGCCATGGCGGTGGCATTGCCGCAGAAAGATCTAATGTCACGATGCTTGGCGGTACGATTGAGAACTGCTCCGCAGAATATGGCGGCGCGGTACAAGTTCAAGACGGTAGCTTTACTATGTCGGGTGGCACCATTCGTAATAATAGAGTATATGATGCACATCAGAACTGGGACACTGCTTGCGGTGGTGGTGTGAACATTAATCGTGGTACAGCAACAATGTCTGGAGGACTCATTGATGGGAATATTGCTCGCCATGGTGGTGGTATTGCCGTGACGAATGGTGATTTAACCATGTCTGGTGGCACTGTGAGCAACAATAATGCGTCAATAGCATATGCAATGGGTGGTGGTCTCTTTCTTGCTGGTAGTGATTTAACGCTATCGGATGACGCGATTGTCAGTGGAAACATTTCTGCCGGTCGAGGCGGTGGCATCATGGTGTGGACTGATCCATATAATGGTCAATATGGTACGTTTGAAATGCTAGGTGGCGTGGTTTCCCAAAATAAATGTGATGACTATGGTGGTGGTATTGCATCCCAATATGCACCTGTAACAATATCAGGTGGTGCTATCTCGCAAAATACTGCCGCTCAAGGCGGTGGCATATATACACCTTTAAGTGACCTTACAATTCTAGATGGTCGTATAGAACAGAATGTTGCACGGTATGGTGGTGGCATGGAAGCCCATTCTTTCACAATGTCTGGAGGTACCATTAATGATAATATGGCATACGATGATGGTGGAGGTGTTGCTGCATACGCTGCTACAGTGTCTGGTATTGCTATGATTCGTGGTAATACGGCTGGTAGACATGGTGGCGGTATTCATTGTGACTGTCCTGTTCGCGATTATCCATTTACAATGGTTGGCGGCTGTATCAGAGATAATACAGCAGGACAAGGTGGTGGCATCTTTGTTGGAAATACGGCTATTATACAAGACGGTTTGATTTCTGGTAATAAAGCAATCGGTGCTCCTAATGATGATGAACGGTATGGTAATGATAAAGGGAATTTTAATTATCATACCGATGCGCGAGGCGGCGGTATCTATGGTCCCATCATTAGAATGTCTGGTGGTACCATTCGTGAGAATATGGCTAGTAGTACTAGTGACAATAGGAGCCAAGGCGGTGGCGTGTATTCAAATTTTTTGTTTACTATGTTTGGTGGCAATATGTCTGAAAATTCTTCCAGCGAAAATGGCGGTGGTGCATATGTTGAAAATATATGGGCAGTTGGCACAAGCGAATGTACGATTATAGATGGCACGATTTCAAATAATTATGCTGAAAAAGATGGCGGTGGACTTTACATTAATGAGACTTATAGATTCTCAAAATTCACACTACTATCAGGTTGTACTTCTATTGTGAACAACGAAAGTAAGGGTGATGGTGGTGGTGTATATTGCTCCTATGATGGTAATTATGATGGCTATCACGATCTTTTAGTCGATGAAGATGTAACCTTTGCAAACAACACCGCATCAGCAATCTATAAGATTGCTAATTACGATATACCAATTCATGAAGATAATATCAAGACAAAATCATTCACAAAACCTTTTAAATACCTCTACAATAATTATGATGTCGGCTATAATGCCGGGAAGCAGATTTTCTATATAACTTTCAATGCAAAAGATGGTCAATTTGAAGATGCAACAAAAGAAAAGATGCTTGAGATTCCAAAAGATATCAGCTTGAGTAACGCTATGGAGGATGGCTTGATACCAACAGCAAGCAAAGAGCATTATCATTTTTCGAAATGGACAAAAGAGGATGGTACAGAATTTACAAAGGATTCTACTTTTAATGAAAATTACATGACACTCTATGCAAATTATGATATCAATCAATATAACGTAGAATTTGTCGATTATGACGGAACGGTCCTTGATACGCAGACTGTAAATTATGGAGATGGCGCGACTGCACCTGCATCTCCGACGCGAGTTGGGTATACATTTACAGGCTGGGACAAGACATTCACTAACATCACAAAAGATCTTACAGTAAAGGCAGAATATAAGATAAACACATACACAGTGACGTTTGTCGATTATGACGGCTCTATCCTTGATACACAGACTGTAAATTTTGGAGATAACGCGACTGCGCCTGCATCTCCGACGCGCGTTGGACATACCTTTAAAGGTTGGGAGGGTTCTTATACGAATGTAACGAAAGACGAACGCGTTACAGCCGTATATGATAAGGATGTATTTACAGTCAAATTTGTTGATTTTGATGGACATGTGATTAAGAATCAAACAGTCGCATATGGCAGTGATGCGAGTGCTCCAGCTAATCCGACGCGAGTAGGATATACATTTGCAGGCTGGGACAAGGCATTCAGTAACAACACAAAAGATCTTACAGTAAAGGCAGAATATAAGATAAACACATACACCGTGACGTTTGTTGATTTTGACGGAACGGTCCTTGATACGCAGACTGTCGATTATGACACT
>JAISJM010000107.1 GCA_031261525.1 Eubacteriales Family XIII. Incertae Sedis bacterium | reverse complement strand
TCAAAGAGGGCGACGAAAATCAATATGTAATCGTTGCAACTTATGAGCGGACAACGCCGCCAGTATACCAAGGTGGCACGCCAGTTGCCGATAACAATGGCGACGGGCAAGATGATGAGACAGGCATTCCGATTCCAACGAACGACACGTCAGGCGGAACCGCAGATGATGCAAATGCAAGCGCAGACGCAGATGCAAATGCAGGTGATGAGAATATCGAAGAACCCGTAGATCCAGAGGCACCAGCGGTGTCGGCAAGTGGCGCCATCATCGTTCCCCAAGCGCAGCTTGCTCAAATCGCAGCTGATGCGGGGATTCCACTCGCACCATTGTCGCGTATTCTTGGCAACGATATCCCTTTAGCGGCGCCGGCTGGTTATGCGGCATGGGCACTCGTCAACATCATGCTGATTATCGCAGGCTTTGTCATTGCAGTTATCACGCTAATCAGCGTCTTTAGGCGTTCGCTATCCGATAACTACGCACATGCTTATACAGGCAACGATATCAATGACCAAAGTCATATCACAATCGCTGGCAAAACATTTACAAATCGGATTTTTGTGGTTGTGCTTGCAATGCTGATTATGATTGCAAATGTCCTCATCTTTGTCATGACAGAGGATGTGAGCTTCCCAATGGTGCTGTTTGACAAATGGACAGCGGTCAACGCGGTCTTGCTTGTACTTGAAATCTTCGCAATGATATTTTCAAAGAAGACAATTGAGACATCAGATGCTGAGGCATTTGCATAACTGATCTATCATTATTGTAATTATTTTCATCCTATTCGCCATTTTCTTAATTGGATGTTTAATGTCAAGATTAATGGGTATATAATAGTTAAGATACTTTTACGAATAAAGAATAAAGGAAAGGAATTTAATTATGCTTAGATATGTAGATCATAAGAAGATGGGCAGAGGAATTCACGATTGGCTCGATAGCCATTTTCATTTCTCATTTGCAGAATATTTTAATCCTGAGAATATTGAATTTGGCGTGCTTCGTGTCATCAATGACGATCAAGTGAAACAGGGCAAGGGTTTTGGCGCACATCCACATAAGGATATGGAGATTGTTTCTTATTGTGTCGATGGTGAATTGACACATGGCGATTCGATGGGCAACGAGGAGACGCTGACGAGAGGGCAAGTGCAATATATGAGCGCGGGCACGGGCGTCATTCATAGCGAATATAACCTTGGAACGAAGTTGTTAAGATTTTTACAGATATGGATTTATCCAGACGCATCAGGCTATAAACCAAATTATGGCGACTATAAATTCAACTGGTCTGATCGAGTTGATAAATGGCTTCCAATTGTCACATCTGTCGGCAATAAGGAGAATGTAGCACCAATTAAAATCCATCAGGATGTAAATATTTACGCAACAGAAATTACAAAAGGCAGAAAGCAGGCGTTTGAAGTTGCACCTGGAAGACAAGCGTACATGGTTTTGATTGAAGGCGACGCCGTTGTATCTAATCCAGACGGAAGCTCCGTAATCAACATGACGATGCGTGATGGGCTTGAGATTATCGAGCAGGATATCGAGATTGAAGCAAAGGAAAATGCGCATATCCTCATTCTAGAGATGCAGAAACCTGTGAGTAAATTGAACTAAACATAACGCATGATTCTAACGCGTGATTCCTATGTATAATCAAGATCAAATGTAATAACAAGCGAGAGCGTCTGCGGGATTTGCAGCTCCTTTTTTACATCATCAAGCACTTTCAAAGCGAGGTCATAGACCTCGCTTTTTGTATGCTCATCTTCATCCGTGAGCACAACATCAAAGATTACATTTGTGTTCTCCTCACCTTTTACAATTCTAAAATCATGAAGACCATTTACCGCGTCAAGATAACAAAGCTCGCTCGTCATGCGCGTTCGTAGCGGCCGTATGATGGGGTTCGCGGTGTCAATCGGATCCATATGCGCCACGAGTTCGATACCAAGCCGCGCCAAAGCGGCATGTTCAATGAGGTCAATCATCTCATGATTTCGCAGCACATCCCCTTGCGCATCTACTTCAATATGTACAGATGCAAATGTCTCACCTGGTCCATAATCATGAACAATCAGATCATGCATACCAAGCACGCCTTCGCCTTTCATGACGAGCTTCTCGATGCTGGAGACAAGCTGCGGGGTTGGCGCACGACCGAGAAGCGGATCCGACGTTTCCCGAATAAGTTGTATGCCAGAATAGATGATAAATGCCGCGACAAGGAGTCCGATATAACCATCAATATTGATGCCCGTAAATTTTGTAAATAGAACGGACAAAAGCACCGCGCTCGTTGCGATATAATCGTTGCGGCTATCGGTAGCAGTGGCTTTCAGCGCACTAGAATCGATGATATTACCAAGCGTAAAGTTGAAAGTTGATTGCCATAACTTTACAAATATAGCAATGACGAGCACGAAAATAGAAGGAATACTCATTTTTACGTCTTCAGGATGCAGGACTTTTTCAAACGAATTTTGTAACAATTCAAAACCGACCAATATGATGATAGCGCTGATGAGCATGCCCGTCATGTATTCAATTCGTGAATGTCCAAAGGGATGCTCTTTGTCGCGCTTCTGTGATGCAAGCCGAAAGCCAATAAGCGTGATAATCGACGATGCTGCGTCTGTTAAGTTGTTGACGCCATCTGCAATGATTGCGATGCTACCAGAAATCAATCCGATGATCACTTTGGCGATTGCGAGTAACGAATTTGTTGTGATTCCAACACCGCCAGCGAGTTTTCCATAGGCTTCGCGCGTTCCTGTGGATGCTGTATCCGCATGTAATTGTCTATTGTTTCTATTAATAAATAGCTTGATCAGTAATTTTGTCATGAAAAAATTATCCTTTTTTTCTCTAAGATAGGTAAAACATTTATGCGATATACATTTATGATATAACAATTGTTTCACGATTATTATAAATTTATATGCCGTCACTTCGTGACATGGCTGATTATATCAGAAATCTTACAGATTTATGATATAATAGAAAGCAATATGCGCGCAAGTCTATGTGCATGAACGTAATCTAATATTGATATATAGATGTGAAGTGTGAAATTATGAGTGAAATGATAAAAGTCAACAATTTAAAGAAACGCTTCGGAGACAAAGCTGCTGTCGATGGACTGAGTTTCTCCGTTGAACAGGGCACAATCTTCGGACTTCTTGGTAGAAATGGCGCGGGTAAGACGACGACGATTCGCATGATTATGGATGTATTTCGGGCGGACAGCGGTGACATTTTTATAAATAAAGTCCCTTCCACACGCAATAAATTAAGAATTGGATATCTACCGGAAGAACGTGGTCTTTATCCCAAGCGCAAGATTCTTGAGCAGATGGAATATCTGGGAAAACTTCGCGGACTCACTACAGGTGACGCAAGAAGACAGGCAATGGAAAAACTTCTCATGCTCGGTGCAGAAGAGTATGCCGATCGAACGCTTGACACGTTATCGAAAGGCAATCAGCAGAAGATTCAGCTCGCAATTTCTTTGGTCGGCGATCCCAAAATTCTCATTCTCGATGAGCCGTTTTCAGGTCTCGATCCTGTAAATGCCGCCGTCCTCAAGCTCATCGTCAAGCAGCAGGCTGACAATGGGGTGACCGTGCTCTTTTCAAGTCACCAGATGTCGCAAGTGGAAGAATTCTGCAAAGATATCTGCATCATTAATGACGGCAAAGAGGTGCTTTCAGGCGATTTGGCAGAAATCAAACGCGCCTATCCGCGCGACAAAATCTATCTCGTGCCAGAACCCGCGAGCCGCGCACGTTTTGAGGCGCGATTCAATTTCCCGAGTGTGAAGAAACGCCAAGATGGCTTTGAAATCGAACTCGCAAGTGAAGATCGCAAAGGTGAATTGTTACATTCACTGCAAGGCGACAATATCAAATTTGACCGATTTGAGGTCATTGAGCCGACGCTCGAAGAGATTTTCGTCGAGAAAGTTGGGCGAGAAAGTCAGGTGAAATCGAGCGAACGCACAGGCGATGCGGGCGGTTATGCTACTTTGAAAAAGCCTGAGGGAACTGAAAAGGACGAGGTTCTCGGTAACAATCAAGCACGCCAACGCAGTGGAAAAACACCCAATTATGGAATACCTCCCAGATTTAGAAAGTCGCAAGATGCGACAGAAATTGCACGTGTAGACGCAGCTGCAGACAGTATTCAAAGTGATAAGACTGACGACGCAAACCAGACTGACGCAAACCAGGCTGACGCAATCCAGGCTGACGCAAACCAGACTGACACAATCCAGGCTGACGCAAACCAGACTGACACAATCCAGACTGGCGCAATCCAGACTGGCGCAATCCAGACTGACACAATCCAGACTGACACAAACCAGACTGACACAAATCAGACTGACACAAACGTGACCGAGAACGGAGGCAAAAAATGAGAAATTTAAAAAATGTCTGCGCCTTCGAGTACAATGGCTATATCAACTCAAAATCCTTTCGGACAATTACGGCGGTCATTGCAATCATTATACTATTATTGTCATTTATACCAAGAATTGCTGGCGCGATTGACAAGGCTGGCGTCGGTGGTGGTGCGGCAAAAAAGGTTGTCATCGTCCTATCCGATGACATTTACAAGAAACATGCTGCACAATTTACGCCTAGAGTTTTGAAAGAATTAAACAACTCCTACACATGGACGCTCGGCAATGTTGATGGCGTGAAAGCATCGGATTTGGAAGCTTTGGTAAAAAAGGAAACTTATAAGGTCGCCGTTTATTTTGATGGTTCCGTCGGCTATAAACTCTATGTCAACAATGCGGACATGCTTTCATACGAACTCGTTCCATCCCTCGATGCCTATATCACAGGGATTGCACGGGCTGATGCACTCGAAGGCTTGCCGCCTGACACCGCATCGCAGGTGACAAGTATCTTATCAATCAACGCTGCTGCCGATGTGGTATCGGTTGCAACGGGTGACCGCGGCGGTGATGCTGGCAGTAATTTCTGGCTTGGCTATGTGCTCGTATTCTTCCTATTTTACGTGATACTCGCTTATGGAAATATGGTCATTACATCTGTCATCACAGAGAAGAGCACGCGCGCAATGGAGCTGTTGATTGTCTCCGTCAAACCGACGGAGCTTATGTTTGGCAAAGTGCTGGGTGTTGGACTGGCGGCACTTACGCAAGTCGGTGGATTTTTACTGGCAGGGGCTATTGGCATTTTCATCAATACCAGTAGCTGGGAAAGTTTCAGCCCCGCTGTGACAGAGATTATAGATTCGCTGAAAATATCACCATTGGTGATTGTCTTCCTGATTTTGTTCTTTTTGCTTGGCTATTTCCTCTATGCGTTTATCTATGCGGCGCTCGGGTCAACCGTCAGTAAGATAGAAGAAGCTTCTTCTGTGACGACAATACCCACGATGTTCTTGACAGCAGCATTTATCATCACGATGATTGGTTCGACCAACGCGAGCTCGACGGCATTTGCAGTCCTAAGCTATATTCCATTTTTCTCACCATTTGTCATGTTTTCAAGATATTGCATGGGCGCGGTGAGTGCCCCTGCCGTTTGCATCAGCCTTGGTATCCTGTTTATCACCATTGTGCTATTTGCAATCCTCGGTGGCAAGATTTACCGCACGGGCGTCATGATGTACGGAAAACCGATGAGCTTGAAAAGCATCTGGTCAGCGATTCGGACTCGAAACTAAAATGTAACAAATTGTAATTTATGGCATGGAGAGGATGAATACTTTGACACCATTAAAGAAGGCAATATTCAATATCAAGCAATACACGGTCGGCGAAGAGGTCTTCAATTCCGTGTCGCATGGGGTTGGGGCACTTTTGGGACTCATCGGCGGTACTGTGGCGGTGACGATTGCCGTCATGCACGGCAATACGCGCGAGATTGCGGCGACTTTGATTTATGCGCTGACGCTCGTCATCTTGTATACGATGAGCACGCTATACCATGCTTTTCCATGGCCACGCGTCAAGTCAGTCTTCAGAATCTTCGATCACAGCAGTGTTTTTTTGCTGATTGCTGGGACATTTACGCCATTTACGCTCATTACCTTGCAAGATTCGTGGAAGGGGCTTGCCGTGTTTATCGGCATTTGGGCAGTGGCGATTATCGGCATTACGCTCAATGCAATCAATATCCAGAAGTTTGCAAAACTGTCAGTTGTCCTGTATTTGCTCATGGGATATAGCATCTTTTTGATTATCCGCGAAATCATTGCGGAACTATCTATGGGTGGATTTTGGTTGCTAATGGCAGGCGGCGCGTGCTATACTATTGGCGTTGTGTTTTATATTATCAAAAAAGTCAGATACTTTCATTCGATCTGGCATTTGTTCGTTGTCGCAGGATCAATTCTGCACTATTTGTGCATCGTTTTGTATGTGTTATAAGCAGCTAACGTTAGAAAGGTAATTAATAATGATTCAGACTATCGCCATCATCTCCATCCTCGTCTACACGGCGGTGTGCATCATCGTGGGTGTGCGCTCGATGAGACATTCAAGCACGGTTGAGGGCTTCTTGCTCGGCGGCCGAAAGATGGGCCCGTGGCTCAGCGCATTTTCGTATGGTACATCGTACTTTTCAGCAGTCATATTCGTCGGTTATGCAGGCATGTTTGGCTGGATGATTGGACTCGGATCCATGTGGATTGGTATTGGAAATGCCGTCATTGGCTGCCTCATCGCATGGAAATTGATTGCAAGTCCAACAAGGCGTATGACGCGCAGGCTTGGTTCGCGGACGATGCCAGAATTTTTCTCATCACGATATCTCAGTCGTGGCATGAAAATCTACGCGGCACTCATCATTTTCATCTTTCTTGTTCCGTACGCTGCAAGTGTCTATAAAGGTCTTGGTTCAATCTTTTCGGCAATCTTTGTCGGCGCGGATCCTGTCATTTGCATGGCAATTGTCGCAGTGCTTACGGCGGTTTATCTCGTACTCGGCGGTTATATCGCAACGGCATATAACGATTTAATTCAGGGGTTGATTATGATTGTGGGGCTCGTGCTCATGGTCATCATATTGGTAAATCAGCCAGAAATTGGTGGATTTACGCAAGTCGTTCGTCGACTTTCTGCGATTGATCCACAGCTTACAAAATTAACAGGCGGCTCCTTTGTCAAACTGTTGTCCATCAACATCTTGCTTACATCATTCGGAGTGTGGGGCATGCCGCAGATGATTAGCAAATATTATGCGATTAAGGACGAAAGCTCCATCAAACAGGCGACCATCGTATCGACGGTATTTGCACTCATCATCGGTGTGGGCGCATACTTCACAGGCTCACTTTCAAGGCTATTGCTCCCTGCCACGGCAGAGGGGATGCCCGATGTCGCAGGCGGCTACGATGGCGTAATTCCAACATTGTTGATGGAAAAACTTTCGGCAAATATCTTCTCCATCATCGTGCTATGCGTGATTTTGCTGCTGCTTTTATCCGCCTCCATGTCCACATTGTCGGCGGTTGTATTGTCTTCCGCATCTGCGATTTCAATTGATTTGATTCAAGAAGTGCATCCAAAGATTTCCCAGAAAAGGCAAATGATCATTATGCGCGCCCTATGCATATTGTTTGTGCTTTTCTCATTCCTCTTTGCATCACTCGGCATTAGTTTCATCGTCAATCTTATGAGTTTCTCATGGGGCGTTGTTGCGGGATCGTTTATCGGACCATTCATCTGGGGCATCTATAACAAAGGTATCACGAAGATTGGTGCATGGTGCGGTCTGCTTTCCGGACCAGTGGTGGTCGGCACACTGTTAATTTACAACGTCGTGCAGTCTGGCTTTGATGTTGCCAAGGGGTTTGCACCGCAGTTTGGCGTGACGGCAATGGGCATCTCGCTTGTGATTGTGCCATTGGTCAGCCTGATTACGAAGAAGTATAGTGCCGCGCATCTGACGCATGTGTTTGCGGCGGAAGAGACGAAGGTTGGCTGAGTATGTTGATGTCGTATTGATGTCGTATTGATGTCGTATTGATATATGTTGACATGTATTGATGTATGTTGATATACGCGGATGCATTGACGTATGCTGATGTATGTCGATGTATGCAGATACATTGATGTAGATGGATGCTGAAGTGTTGATGTGTGCGGATGCAATACGAAGTTGCAACTAATAAACATAAATTGTTGCGTCGGGGATTTCCACGCAGGTTGCGGCTGTGGCACTTCAAAGTCCGCTTATTTACAATGCAACTTGTAGTGTTTGGAGTTCCCTGAATTAAATAAAAAACAAATAAATAGAAAACGGTAAATTAGAAACGTAATTTGTAGTATCTGGGATCTCCTACTGCTATGAATATGGTTGTGAGCACAACGAGTCTTATTTCATATAAGCAGACTCGTATCACAAGATGTAGGCTTATGAGAACGATAAGATGATAAAGTAGGGAGTAACGTGGAAAAATATCATATTGTTTTGGTGGAACCGGAGATTCCTGGCAATACAGGAAATATATCGCGAACTTGCGCGGCGACGGGTACGAAACTTCATCTGGTGAAACCGCTTGGATTTGCTTTAGATGAGAAGAAGATGAAACGCGCAGGGTTGGATTACTGGGATCATCTGGATCTTGAGATTCATGAAAGTCTTTCAGATTTTATGGCGAAATATACGGATGTACCAATGTATTTTCTATCCAAATATGGAAGCCTGACGTATAGTGATTTTGAGTATGAAGAGGGCGCGATGTTTCTATTTGGTCGCGAGACGAAAGGACTTCCGAAAGATTTGATTGCGGATCATTCTGACCGCACCTTGCGTATCCCAATGGTCGATGACGAAAGCATTCGGTCGCTAAATTTGTCAAACACGGCGGCAATTGTGATTTACGAAGCATTGCGACAACGTGGGTTTTCGGAACTTCGATAAATTGTGGCGTTATTGTGTGGATGATGTACGATGGGCATCCTTTTGAACGTTTGGGTGTATAGAACTTTTGACATATGGAAGTCTGAGCGTGTGGAAGTTCGAATGCAAGGACAATGGATGCTCGGGTGTTTGTCCGTTACAAAGTTCCAAAAGTCGGAATTTGTAGTTCCGAAGCGCGAAAAAGTCGACATTTTCACAGATTTCCACCCTTATTTATGTGAAAAACGCGAGTTTCTCGCGCATGTGTAGTAAAACGCTTTGCAACGTCAAAACACGAAAAAGTCGAATTTTGGTGCCCCAATCGGCAGTATTCTAGCTCCAAATTGCGATTTTTGGCATCGTATTATGCGCATTACGCCACGAAAACGTTGTGAACGCTTTCGATTTTGTCAACAGTGTTAATATTGATTGAAAGCACGCTTGATACTGCGAAAGAGTTGTGCCTTTACATCTCATACGTGGATATTCGTGTACTTAATAAATGGTAGCGTGAGGCAAAATCGGCAAGATAGATAGAATAGGCGAACCCCAAAATACGCAAAACTCGCGATTTGGGGCAAAAAAACAGGTTATTACAACCCCAAAATGCGACTTTTGCGTATTTTAGGGTTCGCAGAGGTATGTTATGATGAGCAAAATCGAGCAACTCAGAAAAATAATTGATGATGTCAATGCAGACCCAAATTCAGCCTCGGGTAAGATTGTTTTCTTCGGTGGGGCGGGTGTCTCGACGGAAAGTGGCATTCCGGATTTTCGTTCAGAATCTGGACTTTATAAGGCAAAACAGGAATATGGTCGTTCACCAGAAGAGATGATTAGCCACAGTTTCTTCATGCGCAATCCGGAGACATTTTACAAATATTATAAGAACAATATGGTTTATGCGGATGCGCAACCCAATGCGGCGCATTACAAATTGGCAGAATTGGAAGCACAGGGAAAACTTTCCGCGATTGTCACGCAAAATATCGATGGCTTACATCAAAAGGCAGGCAGCAAAAATGTCTACGAACTTCACGGAAGTGTGCTGCGAAACTATTGTCTGCAATGTGGTAAGAAATTTGACTTGGAATACGTGATGAACCCAGATCACTGTGTTGACGACATTTCCAAAGGTCCTGCAATGCGTGATGCGATTCGAAATGCGATTTATGACGAAAAATCGGATTCGTCTGCGAATGGACAAAAAATCAATGATCATTCCGCATGCGATGTTAATCCAATTACGCCTAAAAATAGAGACAAATCTGATTTTGAGGAAGACACTGCGCATGGCTCCAATCATAGGTTACAATCTGAACATTTTCAATCTGGACATGTGCCGATATGCGACAACTGTGGTGGCATGGTGCGACCAGATGTTGTCCTATACGAAGAGGGGTTGGATGGTCCAACGATAAATGCCGCAGTGAAGGCCATCAGTGAAGCATCGGTTCTTATTGTTGGCGGCACCTCGCTCGTTGTGTATCCTGCGGCAAGCTTTGTTACCTATTTTAGAGGAAGTCATATTGTGCTAATCAATAAAGGCGAGACGAGCTTTGACCGCAATGCAGATTTGGTGATTCATGAGTCGATTGGCGAGATATTGGGCGCATTGTAGATATTACTGCAGGATAGGAACGCTTCATCGTGATGTATTGAAGTATCGCTTCATTCTGCTTCGATCTTCCTTTGTAATCTATGTCTATAATCTATGTCAGCTATGACCTTATTTAATCATTCATCTTATCAAAAATACCTCACGGAGTTGCATGCTTCGTGGGGTATTTTGCATTTATGCATGCATCTAAATGAATATCTGATGCGAATCCATAAATATACAAAATAATAGGTTAATTGGGGTGAGATGTAATGATGGTATCACTTTGGGGCGCGAAAATGGGCTTAAACTGATATCGACCTTACATCTCACCCCAATTAACGCTATATTTCGTATCAAAAATTCGTATTTGAAATCGGCTTAGCAATCGACTCAAAAATTGGTATAGTAATTGGCTCAGCATTAAAATATACCCCATAAAGTAGACAGGTTAATCGGCGCATATCAATATCAATATGGTGTGTGTCAAGTTTTGTTCGCTACAAGAACATGTATATTGAACATTTGTTTAGTATGTGATATACTATCTACATCGAAGTTACAATGAAGAAATGCAATAACTCGAGCGATATGTGTAATGTGTAATATGTAATATGTATGGTATGTGTGGATATGTATAATCTGTGCGGTATGCAAGAAAATGGTTGGATGGCGCACCGTTGCGACATTCTTTGCATTTCATACTACGATGTTGAGAGTCGGTGATGATATGGATAATCGAATGATGGAAAAACTGACGGTGCTTGGAGAAGGCGCGAAGTATGATGCGTCATGTTCTTCGAGTGGTATTGGGCGAAGCAATACGATGCGTATTGGCAATACATCGTGTGCGGGAATCTGTCATTCTTGGGGATCAGATGGTCGGTGCATCAGTCTATTGAAAGTATTGCTGAGCAATGATTGCGCTTACGATTGTAAGTATTGTGTTAATCGCGTGACTGCCGATGTGCCACGCGAGACATTTGAGCCCGCTGAACTTGCAGAGCTTACCGTAGAGTTTTATCGGCGCAACTATATCGAAGGTCTGTTCTTGAGCTCGGCGGTGATTGGCACGCCAGATCATACATCAGAACTGATGTGCGAAGCGCTGAAAGTCATGCGCGAGGACAAAGGATTTGCTGGGTATATACATACGAAGATTATTCCAGGTACTTCGCAAGAATTAATTCATCAGATTGGTTTGCTTGCTGATCGCGTAAGCGTCAATATTGAAGTGCCCACGAAGACGAGTTTGGAACTGCTTGCGCCGCAGAAACATGAGAAAAATATCTTTATACCGATGCTGCAGATTCGCGACACACAGCTTGAACAAGGCAGTTTGAAGTTGCCTGGGTTTATGAACAATTTGAAGACCCCAGGTTTTCAGACGGGGCATTTGCCTGACTTCAATTTTGATGAGCGCATGTTATATGACGATGCGATGAATGAGGGGGAGCTTCCGTCAAAATGGCGGGGTAGTTTCGCCTTAGATGGCAGCGTAAAACGTCGCAGACATGGTATGTTTGCGGGCGCAGGTCAGACAACGCAGATGATTGTTGGTGCAAGCCCAGAAGCAGATCGCACGATTCTGAATGCAAGTGAAGCGCTGTACAGAGGTTTTGGAGTCAAACGTGTATATTTTTCGGCCTATATACCTGTCAGTGATGATCCTGCGCTTCCGAGCAGACTCATGAAACCACCATTACTCAGAGAGCACAGGCTTTATCAAGCGGATTGGTTGTTGCGGTTTTATGGATTTGCCGCCAATGAGATTCTGACCGAAGAGAATCCGAATCTAGATTATGAATTTGATCCGAAGCTCATCTGGGCACTGAGGCATATTGAGCTCTTCCCAATTGAGATTAATAAAGCGAGCATGGAAGAATTACTGCGTATCCCTGGAATTGGCAATGTCACTGCGAAACGAATCCTGAGGCAGCGCAAGGTGAGTGCTGTTCGGTATGAAGATTTAAAGAAGATGGGCGCAGTGCTGAAGCGCGCACGATATTTCTTGACTTGTGTCGGCAAGTATTATGGCGACAGCGAGCTGGAACCATATTATATACGTGACAAGTTGCGTAAGGATCAGATGCAAGCGACTTTGGGCGCAAATGCAAATGCAAGTACAGATAGAAATGCGAGTGCAAATATGCCGCACTTCTATACAACATCAGCCGATGCAAATGCCAGTGAACGTATGCAACAGTTCTATACAACATCAGCCGATGCAACAAATACACAGATGCATGTGACTTCAGCTTCGGGTACGAGTGCACAGGGATACACGAATTCAGGTGCATCTATCAACGGATTACAATCAGCAAATGCTGACTTAGCAATTACGACAATGGATAGGGACACAAATCAACTCCACGCCAATCAACTCGATGACAATCAATCCCTTGCGAACCAATCCCTTGCGAACCAATCCCATACGAATCAATATCGTAACAATCAAAACTTTTCAAATCAGAATGGACTCCAACGCCAACGACCACAATCTATTCTGTCCGCTGAAGATGTTCGGCGTGCACTCACACCGCCTGCAGATCCACAATTGACGATGTTTGATGCGCTTTTGATGTAGTTTCGTTTTTATGAACAATGTTGTCATCGTGCCCACCCAATGTAGAGCATATTGAAAGAAGGCTTGCGAATTCTATCTGCTTAAATTGTGAGAAATATATCGTGGGGCACATGGAAATCTATACTTGGAGAGTCTAATAAGACGATTGGAATTTTGATTGTAATAACTGCGGATATACAGGCGCTAAACTTCTTGGCGCGTTTCGTAAAATGATTGGCTTGTCGATAGCGACGGACGTTGACCCACGAACCATCTGACTTTAGGCATGGGGTGTGTCAAATATGGTGAAAAGATGAATTACATATATGATGGCACATTTGAGGGACTTCTCACATGTGTCTACGAACATTATTATACAGAGAAAGCTACGTCGATTATGTCATCGCATTCGCAGAAAAATCTGCAAATCGAGGGTGAGGCAGTCGGCTATCAAGAGGATATGCTAAATAGCCTCTGCATTGTAGATACCGATTTTGGTAAGTACGAGAAAGTATACAATGCAATCAACGATAAAATTTCCAGACCAGATTTGGAGCGTATTTATCGAGCCTTTCGCTCAACTGTGGCAGATAAAGAGATGAAGATTCTTGCCTATATTAGACTCGGATTTAAGCTCCAAAGAAAGCTCAGATTACTGCATACACATGAGATTGTTCTCGCTGTCGAGGGTGCTGAGCGAAAAGTAGGCAGAGAGGTCGAAAGATTGCTTGGACTTGTAAGGTTCAACGAAATTACAGCGGACAATGGCGCACGGACACTGTATGCTCGAGTCTGCCCAGACCATGATGTCATTGAATTTCTAGCCAATCATTTTGCTGACCGCTACAAGCATGAGCAAGTCGTCATTCATGACGAGCGAAGAGACAAAGCATTAGCCATATCACAAGGTAAATGGTGCGTTGTACCATTTACGAATGACATGATTCCGACAATTGATGACGATTATTTCACTAATCTATGGCGACATTACTTCAAGACGATTTCTATTGAAGAGCGGCTGAATCCAAAGTGTCAGAAGAATTTTATGCCAGCGCGATACTGGTCAAATCTGCCAGAGACGCAGGACGCGATGCAGAAAGTATGATAATCTGCGCCAGAAGCCAGTAACATTGCTATAATTTTGACCATATGATATAACGATTACCAAGGAACAGTAATATTACACAATAGTATGTTACCCTTACTATAATTTTGACCGTATGATACAACAGCCACCAATGAACTATAACATTACACAAATAGTCCATTCATTTTGCTATAATTTTGACTGCATGATGTAATGTATTATACATCTATACTCAATATTATTTGCCAATAAAATTTGATATAATTACGAAATCAATTAAAATTCGTAAAATTTATACTAGAGGGGGGATTGATATGAGTAAGTCGCGAATCAAAGTTGTACTTGAAGGTCCATATCTTGTCACAGGTGGTGTGCCAATCAAGAAAATCGGTATGGACGATGATGGCAATGGTGGCACAAAGGATTGGAAAGATGGAAAGGCGTACGATGCGCAAGATACTTATGCTTTATGTCGATGCGGACATTCAGAGGGTAAACCATTTTGTGATGGTACGCATACAAAGCTAGGCTGGGTAGGAAAAGAGACCGCGAGTAGAGAACTCTATGAAGATGCTGCGCGGGTATATGAGGGTGATGCCATAGATATGCTTGATGAGCGGTCACTATGCGCGGTTGCACGTTTCTGTGATGTGGCGCAAGGCGCATGGAAGCTCACTTTGATGAGCAATGATAAGACGCCTGAATACGAAGAACTTGCGACATACCAAGCATCTAGTTGTCCATCTGGAAGGCTTACGATAAGGAAAGATGGTGTGCTAGTAGAGCCTGAGCTTCCGCAGGAAATTGGTGTTGTCGAGGATCTAAAATACAAGACAAAAGGTCCATTATACGTGCAAGGTGGTATCACAATTGAGGATACAGATGGTTGTGAATTTGAAGTACGCAATCGAGTGACCCTATGCAGATGTGGAGAGTCGAGGAATCTGCCATATTGTGATGCTTCACATTTAAAATGCCCCCATATGCGTGGACTCAGCGACGAATAAAACGAAAGAAGTATCATTTTTATTCAAAGCCTCACAATAGCGATGAACATTCCACGGTGTGAGGCTTTGTTATCAACAATAATAAAAGTTGATATATACTTAGAGGATGTACTTAAGAAAACCTGCACAATTTGTGAAATTTCACACAAATGGTCATTCTCAACCGATTTCAGCAATCGTCAGTCAATTCTGGGAAATACCACATAACTATCCCAATTTATCATATAATATGTATAGGAATATAGGTTGACGCATAGGGCATGGTTATGTTACTATGTTAAAATATTAACAATCTATTTTGCATTCAACGGATTGTTAGCCGGGTTTAGTAGGAACGTAAGTGTGGTTCGCATATAAGTTAAAGGAAGCCAATCATGTCATAGAAGATGTGTTGACTTATTTTTTTATGTGCGTTCAAAAGGGGAGGGGTTTTATGCAAGAACAATCAAGTAGCTTTGACTATTCTGTCATTGATGACATCGTCGAAGCGCAAGCTGCATTGGGCGGTTCGATTATCGCCATATTGCAAGATGTGCAGGAGCAATTTAGGTATTTGCCAAGAGAGGTATTTCCATATCTAGCAAATAAACTTAAAATCAGCCAAGCCAATATCTATTCTGTAGCGACATTCTATGAAAATTTCTCATTGGATCCAAAGGGCGAATATGTCATCAAAGTATGTGATGGCACTGCTTGTCACGTCAGAAAGTCGATTCCGATTCTCGAACGACTGAAAAAAGAGCTTGGATTGATTGGAGATCAGCACACAACACCAGATTTACTCTTTACGGTTGAGACGGTTTCATGCCTCGGTGCATGTGGACTCGCACCAGTTGTCACGGTCAATGATAAGGTTTATCCTGCGATGACACCTGATACGGCAACGGAGCTTCTAAATTCATTGAAAAAGGAGGCCGCAGATGTCCAAACAGCTTAGCACAGAAAAGATTCAGTCAAGACAAGATCTTCAGGCGATTCGCGATATCTACACGAAAAGCTATGAGGCAGAGGAAAAGAAGATACTGGTATGCGCGGGTACGGGCTGTATCTCCGGCGGATCCCTCGAAATCTATCAGCGTTTCATCAATTTGATGAAAGAAAAAGGCATAGCCTGTGCTGTCGAGTTGGAAGAAGAGCCTCATGGCGATGCGGTTGGCATCAAGCAATGCGGCTGTCATGGCTTCTGCGAGATGGGCGTATTGATCCGCATCGAGCCACAAGGATATCTTTATACAAAGGTAAAGATTGAAGACTGCGAAGAGATTATCGACAAGACAATTGTAGCAGGGGAGCTCGTTGAAAGACTTGCTTATACCAAGGACGGTCAAGTTTACGCGAGACAAGATGACATTCCATTCTATAAGAAGCAGACACGTCTCGTTCTTGAACACTGCGGTCTCATTGATGCGACTTCAATCAAAGAATACTTGAGCGTCGGCGGTTACACTGCCATCGAAAAGGCTCTATTTGATTTAAACAGAGACGATATCATCACGACAATCTCAGACTCAAATCTTCGAGGGCGCGGTGGCGGCGGTTTCCCTGCTGGGCGCAAATGGGCACAAGTAAAATCCCAACCAGACGGTCAGAAATACGTCGTTTGTAATGGTGATGAAGGAGATCCGGGTGCTTTCATGGATCGTTCCATCATGGAAGGAGATCCACATCGCATGATCGAGGGTATGATGATTGCCGCTTACGCTTGCGGCGCATCAGAAGGTTACGTCTACGTAAGAGCGGAGTACCCAATGGCTGTCCAGAGACTCCGAACAGCGATTGAGCAGGCGGAAGCGGTTGGTATTCTCGGCGACAATATCTTAGGCACTGACTTCTCATTCAGGCTCAAAATCAACCGTGGCGCTGGCGCATTTGTATGTGGCGAGGGTTCTGCATTGACCGCGTCTATCGAGGGCAAGCGCGGTATGCCGAGAGTCAAGCCGCCAAGAACGGTAGAACACGGACTGTGGGATAAGCCTACGGTACTGAACAATGTTGAGACATTTGCCAATGTTCCTTTGATTATTGAACGCGGCGCGGATTGGTATAAGGGCATTGGTCCTGACAACAGCCCTGGCACGAAGGCATTTGCGCTTACGGGTAATATTGAAAATACGGGACTGATTGAAGTTCCAATGGGTACGACACTCAAGGAGGTTTTGTTCGATGTCGGCGGTGGAATCCGTTACGGCAAGAAATTCAAGGCGGTTCAAATTGGTGGCCCATCTGGTGGTTGCCTGACGGAGAAGCATTTGGATCTGCCACTCGATTTTGATTCCTTGAAGAAAGTCGGTGCGATGATTGGCTCGGGCGGACTCGTTGTCATGGACGAAGACACGTGTATGGTTGAAGTTGCGCGTTTCTTCATGAATTTTACACAGAACGAATCTTGCGGCAAATGTGTACCATGCCGTGAGGGTACAAAACTTATGCTCGATGTCCTTGAGCGAATTGTCGAAGGGGAAGGCAGAGATGGCGATATCGATATGTTGCTTGAACTCGCTGATACCATCAGCTCGACAGCACTTTGCGGACTTGGTAAGACGGCGCCATCGCCTGTCGTATCAACGATTTCAGAGTTTAGAGATGAATACGATGCGCATATCTACGAGAAGCGTTGTCCAGCTGGCGAATGTTCAAAACTTAAGAGTATTTTCATCGAACCGACAGAATGTAAAGGTTGTACGAAGTGTGCAAAACTTTGTCCAGTCGGAGCCATTTCAGGTAAGGTGAAAGAGCCGTTTACCATTGATCCAGCAGTATGTATCAAGTGCGGGGCTTGCCTTGATGCGTGTCCTTTCGGCGCAATAAAGGAGGCGTAAATAGATATGTTTAATAAAGATTATATGATTATTGACGGAATGAAGATAGAGCTTGAGGGTGAGAAAAATATCCTCCAAGTCATCCGTAAAGCAGGCGTGGATCTTCCAACATTTTGCTACCACTCAGACTTGTCTACGTACGGCGCGTGTCGTATGTGTATCGTCGAAAACAAATGGGGCGGACTCGATGCAGCTTGTTCAACGCCACCTAAAAACGGCATGGAAATTAAGACAAATACACCAAGATTAATCAGATATCGCAAAAATATCCTCAAGATGTTGCTGACTTCTCACTGCAGAGAATGTACAACTTGCCCAAAGAGCATGGACTGTACACTTCAGAATCTTGCGAGAAGATTTGGCATCACACAGCTAAAATTCTCCGACAATGAAAATGTTCCAGCGCTTGAAGAGCATATCGACAATTCCAGTTCTTCCATTTTTAGAGATCAGAGCAAATGTATTCTCTGCGGCGATTGTGTACGCGTATGTAGCGAGACACAGCATGTCGGTTGTATCGATTTTGCAGACAGAGGCTATGACTTGAAGGTTACAACAGCGTTCAATATGCCAATTTCGGAGACGGAATGTGTCAACTGCGGTCAGTGTGCTGCTGCTTGTCCGACGGGTGCAATCACCATTAAAGATTGTACTTTGAAGGTATGGGATGCCGTCCATGATCCAACGAAACGTGTCATTGCACAGATTGCACCTGCCGTAAGGTTTGCAATTGGCGAGGAGTTTGGTCTCGAAGAGGGTACCAATGCGATGCCATATATCGTTGCAGCGCTGAGACGCATCGGCTTCGATGAAGTCTATGACACCTCATTTTCTGCCGATATGACGGTCATCGAGGAGACAAATGAGTTCCTCAAGAAACTCGAGACGCCAGAAGAATTGCCATTATTTACCTCATGCTGTCCTGCTTGGGTTAAGTATGTTGAGAATAAGCGTCCAGAGTTTTTGAAAAATATCTCATCTTGTAAATCACCACAGCAGATGTTTGGTGCAATTTACAAACAGCATGCGCGCTATGAAGAGCCTGATGATGAGCGCGAAGTTGTCGTTGTCTCCATCATGCCTTGTACTGCGAAGAAGCAAGAAGCGCGCAGACCAGAATTTATGGTTGGTGGCGTGACCGATGTCGACCGAGTCATCACAACGCAGGAACTCGCCAACATGATTTGGGAAGCAGGTCTCGATTTGAAGACGCTAGAGCCCGAAGGTACCGATATGCCGTTTGGTATGTACTCCGGTGCGGGACTCATCTTCGGCGTCACTGGCGGCGTAACGGAAGCGGTTATCCGTAAAGTCATGGCGGATAAAAGCCGCATTGCGATGGACAACTTGAAATTCATCGGTGTGCGCGGTATGGAAGGCATCAAGGAATTTGATTTGCCGATTGGCGATGGCGAGAAAGTCCTAAAGATTGCCGTCTGCAGTGGTCTTGCAAATGCCGACAAACTCTTAGATAAAATTGAATCTGGCGAGATGCACTACGACTTTATCGAAGTCATGGCTTGCCCAGGCGGCTGCGTGCATGGTGGCGGTCAACCATATCACCACGCGTCCTACGATAAATCCAAACGTGCCGAGGGCGTGTACAAGATGGACCGACGCACAAGAGTAAAGCACTCCGATGCCAATCCAATCATCGCAGGCGTGTATGAAAATGTCATCAAAGGCGATGCACATAAATTATTGCATGTGCATTATGAGCAGCCTCATATTCCGCATTATACAAAATAAGACAAACTTGTAAGAAACTCGCCATTTTCACGAAGGTGGGAATCTCAACAAAAAATAAAGGCCGATTTAAGATGCTCAAATGAATGAGTCTCTACCTACGCTTTTATAGTACCAAAGCCCCATGAGATACGCATCTCATGGGGCTTTCTTTTTATGAGTAATTGAAAATCATTTTTATACGAACACCATTCTGAGATTGTCCGAGAGCTCTGATTTTCCAGCGGTTCCAAATTTTTTAAGCCAAATATTGAGCGGTGTTCGGTGTTCTCGACTGTCTACTTGTGTTTGAACCACCTAAATGATGGAGTTTTCGGGATTCTCGGATAGTCTCACCTAGATTTTGTGATGAGATGTAGAGATGGTGACCGATTTGATGCGGCATTTGCCCGTGTTCTGTCACGAATACTACATCTATCTTATCGCGAAAATTGGTGGACTTTTGTATAAAATACTTCAGATACATTATTGTGGAATCGAACTGTCATCATCTGTTATCTTTACCGATACATTTCATAGAGAAACTCTGTGCTACAATATTAGTGTGGCTGACGAATGATAGCTGTCGATTTTGCATGGATACAATGTGAGCTTGTTATCAACAGGTTTGTTTAAAATTTAATGCTATTATGTGAAAGCATTTTGGTTTTAAACTAACAGTGACAAACAAAAATACGTAAAATAAGATGGGTTTGAAAGGAGAAAATGATGAGCGAATTATTCAAACGCGAAAATCCAAATTATCGATTGCCATTTGTTGATACTGGCGGTCTTGATGGCAGTAGCGGCAGCAGCCTCAATGGTGGTATCACGAAAAAGATGAGTTTGCTGCTCGTTGCGAGTGCAATCATCGCAATTTCGATATTGCTGTTTGTGCCAATTCCACAGATTATTAGCGCAACAATTTTTACAGTCGCTGGGCTTGCCTTTTACGGAATTCTATCGAGATGTAAATTCAATCTGCTCGTCGGCTCAAACAAACCAAAAGACATCGGATTGATGCTCGTAATTACAATAATTTCCTTTGTCGTTGCCAATGTGTTGTCATCAATCTACGAAGCGGCTGGACTGAAGATCGTAAGCGATCAAGCCATTGCAGAGCAAAGTAGTATTTTATCATCATTGAAATTGTTATGCGCGCAATTGATCGGCGAGGAAATGTTCAAGACGTTGCTGTTACTTGGATTGATTGGCATCTTTGTGACATTTGCACATGCAAAACGCAAGCAAGCTATCATCTGGTCTGTGATTCTGACGACGATATTGTTCTGCATTTGCCACTATACAGCCTATTCGGGCAATATCATGCAGCTTACCTTATTGATTCCATCTACCGTATTGACATTCTATCTGTATATTCGTACGAAAAGCGTCATTCTGACGACGGTGTCGCACTTCTTATATGACGCAATTCCCATTTTTGTTGGATTGATATTTGCAAAATAGGGAAACGTATTGCAATGGAATCGTCGACGGATTCCGTTGCGATCATTGTAGATAGTTCATGCCATTATTTATCTTGAGTGTCCGCATTTTTTGACTTTCAAGCCGTTTATCACGATTATAGAAGATGTTTATTCACAATTGGCTAAATCGTTGATATTTCAAAGCGATTTTGTAAAATGTGAAAACTCAAGTTGTTTATGCCATTACGAGAGCGCATTAGCGCCAATGACTTATTGTTTTGTGGAATTGCTCATAAATATAGTGATTTCAATACACTTTGTGCAAAATGTCGAAACGCAAGATCATGATTCTTTGTGCGTAAACGCATTTTATGGTAACATATTATATTAGAATACGATTCATTTGTGAGCAACATTTAGGAGTAATATGTCGACCAACAAAAGTAAGACCTACTACAGTTTGATGAATTCCAGCATCACAACTGTGGTGTATGTATTAAATATCGCGATGCGCTTCGGATCTCGAAGCGTCTTTATTTATTTTTTAGGCAAGGAATATCTGGGGCTAAATGGTTTGTTTACCAGTATTTTATCGATGCTCTCGTTGGCAGAACTGGGAATCGGACCTTCTATCGTCTTCTCACTCTATAAGCCACTTGCCAAGGCTGACCACGCGCAGACGAAGGCTTTGATGCGGCTATACAAACGTGTTTATGTGATTATCGGCATTGTCGTCGCGGCACTCGGTATGGGATTATTTCCATTTATAGATCACCTGATTAAAGGTGGCGAAAATTTACAAAACATCCATATCATCTATCTACTGTATCTAAGTAATTCTGTAATCAGCTATTTTTTCTCCTATAATCGTTCGCTGCTTATGGCGGATCAGAAGGCATATAAAAGTACACTGAATACTTTTGCATTTGCGACGATGACAATTATTGCGCAGATTGCCGTGCTTTTCTTGACGCATAGCTACATCTTGTATATTATCTGCGAGATTACATTTACGTTCCTCAGTAATTTAGTTTTGACATACATGGTGAAGAAATCCTACAAACACATTGATGCGGCGGAGACAGTCAAACTGGAAAAGGAGACGATTGATTTTCTGAAGCGCAATACGATTGGTAGTATTTCCAGCAGGCTCGGGTACATTGTCGTCAATAGTACGGATAATTTATTGTTGTCCTATTTTGTCAATATCGCCACGGTTGGTATTTATTCAAATTATTCCCTTATATATATCAATCTGCAGGGAGTCATTGTCTCCGTTGCAGATTCGGTGACAGCTTCCGTGGGACATGCCGCCGCACAGCATGATGATGCGCAGTCGTATTCCATATTGAAACGACATTATTTTCTCGTATTTTGCGTGACGATGGTCACGAGTTTGGGGCTGTTTCTGTGCATCAATCCGCTGATTCACGTGTGGATTGGCGATAGTTATCTGCTATCTCAAACGGTCGTTATGTTGATTGTCGCAAATTTTCTATTACAGTGCATGCGGCGAACATTTTTGGTATTTATTAGTGGTTTCGGGCTCAACTGGGTGCAGCGTTTTAAGCCACTTGCAGAGGCAGGACTCAATATCGTCTTTTCTCTTTTCTTCTTATTGGTATACAAATGGGGGATTGCCGGCGTATTACTCGGCGCCGTTCTTTCATGCCTCATGACCGATATGTGGTATGAACCCTATGTCGTCTTCAAGCACGCAGTAAAAAGACCATATAAAGATTTTGTACGAATCTCCATAAAGTATTATCTATCGTTTGCGTTGGCATTTGCGCTTGGATTCTTTGCAACGCATTACTTGCCAATCGATGGCTTCGTAAAATTGATTGTAAACGGCGTCCTCGCCATTGCAATCACAGGCATTGTCATCATCAGCCTCTTCCATAAAAGTACAGAATTCAAGTATTTGCTAGGACTAATCGGCGGAATCGCCCGCAAAGTTTTGGGCAAATTCAGACGGTAGTTCTATTGCGCACACGAGGTGTAGTTCCGACATTTGTTAGGACTAATCGGTAGAAGTCTTGTTTTATTTCGTAACAAAGATATCATATTAGCATACTATGTTATTATGTTATTCTATGATATAATAACATATGAAAAAGCAGGGGTATTATGGGCATTTGCCCGAAAATCAAAGGAAAGGTGTAATTCATGCGCATATCAGTAAAAGGGCGCTACGCGCTCGCAACCATCATCATCATCGCCGAGAAGAGCTTACAAGAGGAAAATGTCTCCGTAGCTTTCATCGCGGAGCAGCTTGAGATTTCGAAAATCTATCTTGAACAAGTATTTTCAACGCTGAAAAAGGCGGATTTGCTTACATCAATCAAGGGACCACATGGCGGATACAAACTCGCAAGACCCGCGAGCGATATCACAATTTACGACGTGCTCAGCACGCTTGAACTTGGAATTACCGAACGAACAGAGTCGACGGTTGCAGACAGCGCGCCCGCAATTGAGATGACGTTGAAAGATAAAGTGTTCAATCCGCTTGACCGCGCAGTCGTGGATTTACTGACAAATATTACGGTACAATCCTTGCTCGACGAGAAGCAATTCCAGCTTGAAAGCCAATCTTATATGATCAACATGTAGGTTGGAAATCATGGAGAATGACGGATAACATGATTAGAAATAATGACAAAAAACTCGCGATGATTGCCATGAGTGGTGGCGTGGATAGTTCAGTCTGCGCGCTTCTTGTAAAGAATCTTGGCTACGAATGTGTCGGCGCGACGATGAAGTTGTTTGACAACGAGGACATCGGCGAGTGCTCCGAGAAGGCTTGCTGTTCTTTGAAGGATTCCGCGGACGCTGCGAGAGTGGCACATGGACTCGGCATGAATCACTATGTGTGGGATTTTACGGAGGATTTTCGGCGAGATGTGATTGAGACATTTGCAAGCAGTTATGAGCAGGGAATCACGCCAAACCCATGTATTGATTGCAATCGGTACCTCAAATACCAACGTTTCTACGAGCGTTCGCGCCAGATGGATTTCGATTATATTGCGACGGGACACTATGCGCGCATTGAATTTGACGAGACGTATGGTCGCTATGTGCTGAAAAAGGCTGTCGACGACACGAAAGATCAGAGCTATGTGCTCTATATGATTGGGCAGGAACAGCTCGCGCATACGCTATTTCCGCTCGGTGACTTGACGAAAGTTCAAGCCCGCGAGATTGCAAATGCGCACAATTTCGTCAATGCAAATAAGCACGAAAGCCAAGATATCTGCTTCGTTCCCGATGGCGATTACGCTACATTTATCAAGCAATACCGTGGACACGACTATGCGCCAGGCAATTTTGTGAATGAAAATGGCAAGATTCTCGGCAAGCATAAAGGCATTATTCATTATACGATTGGGCAGCGCAAAGGGCTGGGCATCGCGTTTGGCGAACCGACTTATGTGAAGTCAATTGATCAGGAAAGCAATACAATCGTGCTTTCAAAAGACAAGGCTGTGTATACGGATTCGCTAGTTATCGGTAATTTAAGTATTAATATCCCAGAATTGTTAGATTCTGACGACCTGACTGTGAAGATACGATATTCGCATGGTGGCGCGCATGCAAAGGTGACTCGCTTGGAGTCAGATGGGAGATTGGCGGATGCTCGGCTGCATGTGCAATTTGATGAGCCGCAACGCGCAATTACACGTGGGCAGTCTGCCGTGATTTATCATGGAGATATGGTTGTTGGCGGCGGAATTATTATTGGTTGATCTCCATCTTAAGCTCATATCGTCATGTTGATTGCTATGCCAAAACTTTGTTGTTTTGATATTGCTTTGATATTGCTTTGATGGATTTGTCGCGAATGCGGTTTTGAAATTGCGTTGAATCACGCAAAACACTCAGATTTACGGCAGAATTCGATAGGTGTTCGCGAATTGGGTTTGAACGTGTGTTGAATCACGCAAAACACTTAGATTCGCGACGAAATTCGATAGGTGTTCGCGAATTGGGTTTGAAATTATCTCGAATACGCAAAACTCGCGATTCGGTCCCCAAATACAGCCTATTATGGGACGAAAATGCGACTTTTGCGTATTCGCGTGTTGGAGTTGCTGAGGCGGATAATTCGCGAAATACTTGCGATTCGATTCTCAGCTAACGCGCGGTCTTGCGGCAGAATTCTCGAAAACTTGTGATTTGATTCCCAATCAATCATGATTTTTCAAATGACATCTAGGTTTGCAACAGGATTTTGCCGATAGTTTGCGAATCTAAGTGTGCGACGGAATTCGACAGACGTTCGCGAATGCGGTTTTGAACGCGTGTTGGAGTTGGTGAGGCGGATAATTCGCGACAGAATTCAACAGACGTTCGAGAATGCGGTTTTGAACGTGTGTTGAATCACGCAAAACACTTAGATTTGCGACGAAATTCGACAGGTGTTCATGAATTGGGTTTGAAATTATCTCGAATTACGCAAAACTCGCGATTCAGTCCTCAAATACAGCCTATTATGGGACGAAAATGCGACTTTTGCGTATTCGCGTGTTGGAGTTGGTGAGGCGGATAATTCGCGAAATACTTGCGATTCG
>JAISJM010000097.1 GCA_031261525.1 Eubacteriales Family XIII. Incertae Sedis bacterium | reverse complement strand
GAGCAGAATTATTCAACCGCGAGAGTTCAATGATTATTGCAGATATCGATTATGATAAGTTACGATTTGAAAGATCCCAGTCTCATTCTTGGGACGATTGCGTACGCGAATATGCAGGTACTACGACATATACAACCGTTGATTGTGAAGAAGTGCTTACCGTTACAGATTATCTTGATGAATATCCAGAGGAGATTTATCGCATCTATCATAAGAATCCATTCATTCCAAAAGATGAAGCGACTTTTGAAGAGCGTTGTCATGAAATCTTTTCGATTCAGGCGGCGGGACTTGCTGGTAGAATGGAACGCAGTTATGCAAAGAAGCTTATCATCGGAATCTCCGGTGGACTCGATTCGACATTGGCGTTGCTTGTCTGTGCGGAGACGTGTAAATTATTAGGTCGACCTACGAGTGATATCATTGCGATTACAATGCCCGGATTTGGTACAACGGGACATACAAAAAGCAATGCCGAAATCATTATGGAGATGATTGGTGCGCAGAGCCGTGAGATTCCGATTGGTCCCGCCGTCGAACTTCATTTTAAAGATATCGGTCATGATCCAGAAATTCTTGATACAACCTATGAAAATGCACAAGCAAGAGAACGGACACAGATTCTCATGGACATTGCCAATAAAGAGGGTGGTATCGTCGTTGGTACAGGCGATTTGTCAGAGATCGCACTCGGTTGGTCGACTTATAATGGCGATCACATGAGTATGTATGCAGTGAATTGTAGTGTCCCGAAGACATTGGTGACATGGGTCATTAAGTGGGTTATGCACAATAAATTGGATGGTCAATATAGTAAAAATGACCGCAAGCTTGCCGATGCACTTCAGAGTATCTTAGATACACCGATATCTCCAGAATTATTACCGCCTGACAAATCTGGAAAGATTGCACAGAAAACAGAAGATACGATTGGACCTTATATCGTACACGATTTTTTCTTATACTATTTCCTAAGGCATGGTATGAGTCCTGAGAAGCTTCTGTATATTGCAACACAGACATTTGAAGATGATTACAATGCGGACGACCTGCGTAAGTTTTTGAACATCTTTATGAAACGTTTCTTTACGCAGCAGTTCAAACGAAGCTGTATTCCTGATGGACCAAAAGTTGGTACGGTCAGTCTATCTCCGAGAGGCGATTGGCGCCAACCATCCGATATTGATCCATCCATTTGGTTAGATTTTTAGAATTTTAGATTTTTTGAGAAAGGATAAATTTGAATATGTCGAGATATACGCCCACATCACACATGTACCCCGCAACGTTAGAGCAATTGAGAGAATTTTTCAAAGACGACCGATTTGCAACAGAAGCTGGCTGTAAAATTGATTCGATGGATGACGATAGTGTCACATGTAGTTTAGAAATACAGCCATTCCATCGTAATGCTGCAGGTGGCGTCATGGGTGGTGCAATCTTTACACTTGCGGATCTCGCATTTGCTGTACATTCCAATCGTGACTATGCGATTAATATGACAGAAAATCTCACGTTGACCTTGTCAAGCAGCATCAATTATCTAAAGCCTGTCATCTCGACAACGATTTATGCGAAGTCAAGTATTATCAACAAAGGACGCAATATCGGCGTATTTGATATCAAAGTGTATGATGATAAGGGTCGTGATATTGCATTGATTACGACAACAGGCTATACAAAAGGCAATGACTATTCGTAGTTTCTATAAACATAGTACAAGATATTATAGCAATTCAGGGCAGTTCGCAAGTATTCCAATTGCGAACTGCCTGTTTACATTGTAAAATGGGAACAGGAAAGGAATGGCGAAATGATGTCAACAAATGTGAATAATAAGAAAACGAATGCAACTACGACAACCAATGCAACTACTGCAACAGATGCGGATAAAGTAAGTAAATGTTATATCGAGACCTATATCAATCGCGCCGTGATCGCTCAGAAGATTTTTGAAAAGAAATCCCAAGAAGAAACAGATGCCGCGGTCAGAGCAATTGCGAAAGTTGTCTATGACAATGCTGAAAAACTAGCACAGTGGGCTGTTGATGAAACAGGCATGGGCAATTATCCTGACAAAGCCTCAAAAAATCAAAACAAAGCAAAGCAGATTTGGAACAGTCTCAAAGGTAAAAAATCCAAAGGAATCATCGAACGCAATGCCGTAACGGGTATCACAAAAATTGCAAAGCCAAAAGGCATCATTGCTGCAATTACGCCATGCACCAATCCCATTGTCACGCCAATGGGCAATGCAATGATGGCACTAAAAGGCGGTAATGCGATCATCATTACACCACATCATAAGTCCATAAAATGTAGCACTGAGACGGTAAATCTCATTCGTACAGAATTAGATCAGCTTGGACTACCTGTGGATTTGGTTCAGATTTTAGATGAACAGTCGAGAGATAATACGAGAAATCTCATTGCGATGGCAGACGTCGTCGTTGCGACAGGTGGTGCAAGCATGGTTAAGGCTGCTTATTCTTCAGGCAGACCTGCGCTTGGCGTTGGTGCGGGCAATGTCCAGTGTATCATTGACCGAGATGTTGATATTGCAACCGTTGTTCCAAAGATTATCGCGGGTAGAACTTTTGATAATGGCATCACTTGCTCTGCAGAACAATCTATTATCTGTCCCGCAGAACAATATGAGCGTATCCTTTCAGAATTTGAGAAAAATGGTGCATATATTGCATCCGATGATGAAAAAGATGCTTTTCGAGCGGCTCTGTTTATCGATGGCAACATCAGTAGACATGTCGTCGGACAATCGGCTCAAGATATTGCAAGACTTGCCCATCTTACGATTCCCGCTGATGCAAAGCTCATTGTCATACCTGCAGATGGCATTGGAACAGAAGATATCTTATCCAAAGAGAAGATGTGTCCCGTGATTACCGCTTATCGATATGACGATTTTAATGAAGCCGTAGATATTGCAAGAACCAATTTGGAACTTGAGGGCAAAGGACATAGTGTAAGCATTCACTCAAATTCTGTCGAACATATTGAGTATGCAGGCGAAGCATTATCCGTCTCACGGTTTGTCATTAACCAAGCCAGTGCGACGAGTGCTGGAGGTAGTTTTTACAACGGATTGGCGCCGACAAATACGTTGGGATGCGGTTCATGGGGTCACAACAGTATCTCTGAGAATTTGGATTATCATCATTTGATGAATGTATCTAGAATTGCGTACTTTATGAAAGACAATCCGATTCCGACGGATGAAGAACTTTGGAGCGAATGAATATGAAAAAGTCAGACAACAATTTTAACGGTACAGAAGCTTATGTTGCTTCTGAGGACTTACAAAATGCCGTAAATATCGCCATCGCTTTGAAAAAGCCTTTACTTGTAAAAGGCGAGCCCGGCACAGGAAAGACGATGCTTGCAATGGCAATCTCGAAGCAACTAGGAAAAGATTTACTCATCTGGAATGTTAAATCGACAACAAAAGCGCAAGATGGACTGTATCTGTATGATACGGTGCAGCGATTATATGATAGCCAGTTTGGCGAGGGTGATGTTGCCGATATTGGCCATTATATTCGGCTTGGTAAACTAGGAGAAGCTTTTACCGCAGAGACACAAGTCGTTTTGCTGATTGATGAAATTGACAAGGCCGACTTAGAATTTCCAAATGATTTGTTGTGGGAACTTGATGCGATGGAATTTTATATCAATGAGACAAAAGAAACCATACGCGCAATCAATCGTCCTATCGTGATTATTACATCAAATGCAGAAAAAGAATTACCTGATGCGTTTCTCAGACGCTGCATCTTCCACTATATCTCATTTCCAGAAGCGGATATGATGCAGGAAATCGTCAAGGTGCATTATCCTGATTTGGATGAACAGTTACTTCATCATGCACTTGACGCTTTTTATCGGCTACGTGGCGAGAATTCTCTACAAAAAAAGCCAGGTACATCGGAACTTTTGGATTGGTTGCAGGCATTGGTATTGATGGGGATTCCGTTAGATAAAATCAAAGAAATGCCATATATCGGCGTTCTATTAAAGAAAAATCAAGATATCGATACATGGGCGGAGATTCAAGAAAAAGGCTATAGCCGAAATCAGTGGTTGTGAGGCGCAGATGTTCACTGGATTTTTCTATACATTAAAAGATGCTGGTTTGAAAATCAGTATGCATGAGTGGTTATTACTGATGAATGCACTTCGGGAAGATTTAGCGCATTCAAGTCTTTTGGGTTTCTATAGACTCTGCAAAGCAATCCTCGTCAAGACAGAAGCGGATTACGATAAATTTGATTTTGCGTTTTTGTCTTATTTTGATGGAATTGCAACCTCCGATGAGATGGCTGAAGAATTTTGGAAGTGGCTGACGGAAGATGTTCATATCCGAGATATCAAGGATCATACAATGCTTGATGATTATCTTCTTGAGCTTGAAGAACTCAGGCAGCGTTTTGAGGAACGTAAAAAAGAACAGCGAGAATGTCATCATTATGGCAATTATTGGATTGGCACGGGCGGTACCTCAACGATGGGGCACGGTGGTTATCATGAGCGCGGATTGAGACTTGGCGGTGAGGGGCGACACAAAAGTGCGGTTCAAGTTGCTGGTGAGCGGAATTTTAAAGATTTTCGTCAGGATAACATCTTGGATATTCGTCAATTTCAGATTGCTTTTCGGAAGCTTCGGCAATTTTCAACCAACAACGATGCACCGAAAACAGAATTGGATATTGATGCAACGGTCAATAAAACAGGTGACAATGCTGGTAGACTTTCTCTAATGTGGAAACCACCGAGAAAGAATCGATTGAAACTATTGGTGCTTTTTGATTCAGGTGGTTCGATGTTGCCATACAGCAGACTTTGTAGTCGGCTGTTTCAATCCATCCGTAAATCGAATCATTTTAGTGATATCAAGATTTATTATTTTCATAACTGTATCTATGAGCATTTATATACAACGCCAGCCTGCAGACGGGAACGATGGGTTCCCTCGGATTTTATCCTTAAAAATCTCGATTCTGAGTATCGCATGATTCTTGTGGGTGATGGGACGATGGCACAATCGGAATTGCTTTCCAAAGGTGGCAATGCAACACTCGGCATGTACAATGAGACGCCAGGCATCGAGTGGCTTCAACGTTTTCGAAATCAGTATCAGAAAGCAATATGGTGGAATCCAATTCTACGTAAAAATTGGGGTATCATCTATGGACACGAGACCATTCGTATCTTGCATGAGATGTTTCCAATGTATGAGTTGACCATTGATGGTCTGGAAGAGGGAATCAAAAAGTTATTATCGAATAAGATGTATTAAATTACCAAAAAGGGATAATATTAGATGGTAATTTATTGGCAAGAAGACTTGTATTATTACTGTATTGCTGATATACTTAAATAAGTATGTTTAATGTTAGATATGAATTGAGACATTTGCAATTACTGGTACATTTACATACTATTATAACAAATCAGTATACCCACTGCAAGGTAGCCTCGCTATTTTCAGTAGGTTTTTGTATTTTATACATTCGATTATGGAGAATTTTGATGGAAGATAAGGTCAGCAAATTACAGAAGCTGAAGGAAGAGCACGACGCGGTCATACTAGCACATTACTATGCAACAAGTGAAGTTCAAGAAATTGCTGATTATATCGGCGACTCGTTTTATCTAGCAACACTCGCAAGAAATTTAGACAACAAAGTAATTGTCCTTGCTGGTGTATACTTCATGGCTGAAAGTGCCAAGGTACTATCCCCAGATAAGACAGTACTCATCCCAGATGAGACTGCGGGGTGCCCAATGGCAGATATGGCTACGGTGGAAGGGATCCAAAAGGTAAGAAGTCAATATGACGATCTTGCAGTGGTCTGTTACGTCAATTCCAATGCGGACTTGAAAGCACATAGTGACGTGTGCGTGACATCTTCCAATGCGGTCAATATCGTAAGCAAGCTCAAAGAGAAAAACATCTATTTTGTACCAGATAAGAACCTTGCACACTATATCAGCACAAAATTACCAGAAAAGAATTTTATCTTCAATGATGGATTCTGCTGTGTACATGAAGGTATCTGGGCAGAAGAAGTGAAAGCCATCAAAGAAGCACATCCTGGTGTCAAAGTGCTTATGCATCCAGAGTGTACAGCTGAAGCGTTGACATTTGCAGACTATATTGGTGCGACATCTGGCATACTAGACTATGCAACTTCTCATGATGATTCCGAGTTTATCATCGCGACAGAAGTGGGCATCCTGCATCAATTAAAGAAACATTGTCCTGAAAAGACATTCTATACAGTGAATGACCACCAGATATGTAATAGCATGAAGAAAAATACGCTTGATAGCATTCTCAATGCACTGGAGCATCTGACTTATGATATCAAGATGGATGGCGAGCTCATGGAAGCATCTGAGAAGCCACTGACACGTATGGTTGAGCTTGCAAACGCATAGATATTACCGATGTCTATGTATTGCGACATTTACAAAGGGATGGGAAATTGATTATAAACGATTACGATGTAGTCATCGTGGGGACCGGATCTGCAGGCTGCTTTGCAGCCTTGAATCTATCTGACAGACAGAAGATACTGATGATATGTAAGACAGAGCCAGAGGAGAGCGACTCTTTTTTAGCTCAGGGTGGCATCTGTGTACTGCGAAATCAAGAAGATTTCGATGCTTTCTTTGAAGATACAATGAAGGCTGGGCATTATGACAACAACAAAGAAGCTGTGACGATTATGATTAACTCCTCGCGAGAAGTCATCACAGATCTCATCAATTTTGGCGTTGATTTTGAGCATAAGGGCAACGAGTATCTATTTACAAGAGAGGGCGCCCATACTTCAAGTAGGATTATGTATCACAAGGATCGAACAGGTTACGAAATTACGAGTACGTTGTTGGAATTGTGCAAGAAACAAGATAATATCGACATCAGACCCGATACATTGATGACCGATTTGATTATTGAAGATGATGCCTGTCATGGTATCCAAGCACAATCGAAAGAGGGCGATGAATTATGGTTCTTCGCAGAACATGTCATCCTTGCGACGGGTGGCGTGGGCGGTCTTTTCGAGAATTCAACGAATTTCCGCCATCTGACAGGTGACGCTATCGCGATTGCGCAGCGCAACGGTATCGATGTAAAGAATGTCGACCGCGTCCAGATTCATCCGACATCGCTCTATGATGAGAAGCCAGATCGCCGTTTCTTAATCTCGGAAAGTGTAAGAGGCGAGGGGGCAATCCTACTGGATAAGAATCTCGAACGTTTTACAAATGAATTGTTGCCAAGAGATTTATTGACAGCTGAAATCAAAAAGCAAATGGAAAAAGATGGAACGAAACATGTCTGGCTCGATATGCGCACGCTTGAAGAGTTCTATATCACGGAGCGTTTCCAGTCATTCTATGAGAGTTGTCTGGAGCATGGTATTGATATCACAAAGGATTTGGTTCCTGTCGTACCTGCACAACATTACTATATGGGTGGTATCGCGTCCGATATGCATGGACGGACATCATTGCAAGGTCTCTATGCAGTAGGCGAGACAAGTGACAATGGGGTACATGGCAAGAATCGACTTGCGAGCAATTCGTTGCTTGAAGGTTTGGTATTTGCAAAACGCGCTGCAGCGGATATAGACGGTATCGAAGAATAGAATCTTATGATTGGTAATTATGGACAATATTATACTTAAATTAAACATGGATGACCTCATTCTCCAGGCGCTCAAAGAAGATATCAGCGGTGGCGATGTGACGACGGCTTCTATCTATAGTGAATATGCCAAAGCTTCTGCAGAATTGCTCTGCAAGGAAGATGGTATCATCGCAGGGCTGGACGTATGGGCGCGCACCTTTGAATTACTAGATCCTGAGATTCAAGTAATCTACCATGATGTAAAAGATGGTGACCGCGTCAGCAATGGCCAAAAGATTGCAACCGTAACCGGTGACATTCGCGTGATTTTATCTGGTGAACGGGTTGGTCTGAATTATCTTCAGCGCATGAGCGGGATTGCAACTTATACGAGAGGCATTGTAAACTTGCTTGAGGGCTCAAAGACGAAACTTCTCGATACGAGAAAGACCACGCCAAACATGCGTATCTTTGAAAAGTATGCAGTCCGAATTGGTGGTGGAACGAATCACCGTTATAATTTATCCGACGGCGTACTTCTGAAAGACAATCATATTGCTGCAGCAGGTGGTATCCAAATTGCTGTTGAGAAAGCAAAAGCGTATGCACCATTTGTGCGGAAGATTGAAGTGGAAGTCGAGTCCTTAGAGATGCTTCGCGAAGCATTGGATGCAGGCGCAGATATCATCATGCTTGACAATATGAGCGATGCGGATATGGCGGCAGCTGTCTCAATCGCTACGGGCAAAGCCGAACTCGAAGTCTCAGGCAATGTGACTGCTGACAATATCAAGCGCTTGATTGGGCTTGGAGTCGACTATATCTCATCTGGTGCACTCACACATTCGGCACCGATTCTCGATTTAAGTCTAAAGAACATTAAAATGTGGTAATAGAAATTTAGAGGTGTTGGGATGAATACAGAATCATTGATACTTGCAGCACTCGCTGCTAGAGACCGAGCTTATGCGCCATATTCAAGTTTTAAAGTCGGAGCCGCTTTGTTATGTACAAATGGTCGTATGTACACGGGGTGCAATATTGAAGATGCTTCCTATGCGGCAACAATATGTGCAGAGCGAGTTGCCATTTATCGGGCTGTATCAGATGGTAATCAAGATTTTACAAAGATTGTAATTATTGGTGCTCATGATACAGAGACGCAAGATGTCTTTGATTATATTGCTCCTTGCGGCATTTGTCGGCAAGTGATGCTTGAATTTTGCAATCCAGATACTTTTGAAGTTATCTTGGCAAAAGATCCTGACGATTATAAAAGCTATAGACTAGGTGAATTGATTCCCTATGGTTTTTCGAAACGGAATTTATAAATTGGAGCATTATGAGAGAATTACCCGAAAATAAATTGCACGCAAATGTCGTAAAGACATGGAAGCTTACAGGCATGCTCAGTTCTGCAATCCTTGCATTGTTTGGTATTGTACCTGTGTTAATCATTGTGATTGTTGTGAAAATCAGTCCACTATGGCTTCTCATACCTGTAGCAGTGGTTGTATTGCTTTGGCTTATAACGGTTACTTGGGTACCAAGATTCAGGTATGCAAGGTATCGGTATCAAGTGCATGATGCCTATATCGATATCCTGGAAGGCATTATCTTTGTAAAAAGAACCGTGATTCCTCTTGTTCGGGTACAATATACGGATTCCTCTCAAGGACCTTTTCTGCGTGCCTATAAACTTGCTCAGGTCGATATCAATACGGCAGGAGGATCCATCACCATTCCTGGCTTATCTCTTGAAGATGCAGATCTGCTTCGTGATAAGATTGCAGAGCTTGCTGCGATTGCCAAAGAGGAACTGTAGATGGGGATAGATAAAAGAGGCTTTGAGATTGGCGTTGAGCAGAAAGTAGCAAAGACGTATATCATCATTAATATACTCCGATCGCTTTATAAATCAATATTTCCAATGATTATATTGTTGGTTACGATTGTCTCATCTGTGACTTCGATGATTTTTGATGCTGAACTGGATGCAACGATTGAACCAAATGAAAATGTAATCACTGCTCTGGCATCCGTATCTGGTTCCATGCTGAAGCTTGCGATTGTCCTTGGAATCGTGAGCATCTATATCATCATTTTGGTTGTTTATTCTCTAAAAAGCTATCAGAAGATGTCCTATATCATGTATGATACGCAGATTGTCTTCAAAAAAGGCATTGTGATTAAAAATGAAAAAAGAGTACCTTACAATAAGATTAATTCTGTAAACCTAAGTGCAAAGCTTACAGATCGTATTTTTTCTTTGATGGAAGTGAGTATCAATACGGCTGGAGGTAGTAGCGGGAGCGATGTTGTAATTCCAGGGCTGAATCAACAAGTTGCTGAAGCGATGAAGAATGATTTGATGCGCCGAAAGGCGGGGGTGGATGACAGTTCTACATCAGAAAATATTTCTGATGTTCATTCTAACGCATATTCTGATGTGCACGCTGATCTTCCTTTTCAGGCGGGAATTACGCCAATATCTACTGCTACGTCTGACGTTGCACATGAGACAATGTATGGTACATCATATGGCGCGGCACAAGGTTCAGCGCCACAGAATCCGACCTATGATATGAGTTTCGCTGATGTCGCCTTTGCGGGCATGTTCAATGGACGATTCTTCCTTGTGATTGGTATTGCACTTGGTTTCTGCTTTCAATTCTTTGATGATTTTGGTGTCTATGAATTTATCGGCAGTCATTCAGATGTGATTACAGACAATGTTGCAAAGTTTGGAACCGTTGTCCTTGTGATTGGAACTATCGTGGTTCTTTTGCTGATATGGATTGCATCCATTGCACACTATATTCTCATGTATTATGGCTTTAAAGTTACAAAACAGGAGGATATCATAGAAGTAGATCGTGGTTTATTGAGCCGTAAAGTGGAGAGTACAGCAATTGATCGTATTCAAAGTGTTGTGATTACACAAGGTCCGATTCGAAAATTGTTAAAGCGTGTGGGTGTCAGCGTTCAGATTTCAGGAAGCATGGACAGTAGTGCAGACAATTCCAGCAGCAGTGGTGCAAAGGATTATTCTGGTATTGGAGATACAACGATTCATCCATTTCTTAAGAAGTCAGATGTTTCGAAATTTCTAGAGGATATGATTCCAGACTATAGCGCATATGCAGATGAGCAGAGACTGAAACCACTACCAAAAATTAGTAAGATGCGCAGCATCCGAAGACATGTATTATTTACTGCTGTTCCCATTGCCATTATACTTCAAGTGATTGCCTTTCTATCAACATCTGTATGGCATTGGGGGTGGCCAATCTCATCGACTACGGTTCATGTGATTGCTCTTGTCATCAATATCGTTTGGATTGCTTATATGTGGTTCATTGGATCTCTTGCTTACAAAGGTCGATTGTGGGCGATTGATCGTGCGACCATTGTCGCACGAAAGGGTGCTGTTGTGCGCAAGCTTATTATCTGCAAGAAAAACAAGATTCAGCATGCAGATTTGAAACAGAATATCTTCCAAAAAAAGAAAAATCTATCTACGATATTGGTAAAAACTGCATCAATATCGCAAGATAGATTGGATGTATATGATTTGAGTTATGAGGACGGACTGGCATATCTGGAGTGGGTCAGACCAAAATCTTAATCTCCAATCTCTACGCCACTGGTTCTATCGGTGTAGAGGCCATATAGTTTTGCATAAAGTCCGCCATTTGCAATCAATTCTTTGTGAGAACCTTTTTCTTCAATGCCGTTATCCGTCAGTACTAAGATGGTATCGGCATTTTTTATTGTCGTAAGTCTGTGGGCGATTGTGAGTGTCGTTCTGCCAACTGCTAATTTCTCAAGGGATTGTTGGACGATGTGCTCGCTTTCGTTATCGAGTGCACTGGTCGCTTCATCGAGAATCAAGATTGGTGGGTTCTTTAAGAAGACTCTAGCGATGCTGATTCTTTGTTTTTGTCCACCAGATAATTTGACGCCTCTTTCCCCAACGTAGGTGTCATATCCATCATTGAGTTCAGAAATGAATTCATCAGCTCCTGCCAATTTTGCAGCATGAATGACTTCGTCTCTGGTTGCGCCAGGTCTTCCATATTCAATATTATCGAGCACGCTTCCTGAAAACAGATATACATCTTGCTGTACAACGCCAATCTTGCTTCGAAGAGAATGTAGTGTTGTGTCTTTGATATTGGTATCGTCAATGGTAATATGTCCTTCTGTTACATCATAGAAACGTGGGATGAGGTTACAGATTGTCGTCTTTCCAGAGCCCGATGGTCCCACGAGTGCAACATGCTCGCCCGATTTTATGTGTAAGTTGATGTTGTCTAGCACATCGATATCGCTATCATCATAGTGGAAGTGGACGTGATCGAAATGAATCTCACCTTTGATCTCTTTCTCTGCGCCAAGGGTGATTGCGCCTTCTTTGTCATGGATATCAATTGGTTCATCCATGACTTCTACAAATCGTTCAATACCAGTCATGCCGCGTTGGAAAGATTCTGTAAACTCTACGAGCCTTCTTACCGATGCCATAAGTAAACTGATGTACAGCAGATAGGTCATAAATTCAGGTGCTGTAATCTTGTCATAGTACATATAGATAGAGCCCGCCGCCACGACGACGATGTAATTTATGCCATCAAAGAGTCTGACGGTGCTCTGGAATCGAGCCATGTATTTGTAGGTCTCTTTTTTAATATCGAGAAATTTACTGTTGCCTTTTTCGAATTTCTTTTCTTCTCTGTTTTCACCGGCAAAGGATTTTACAACGCGTATGCCTGACAGGCTATCTTCGACTTGAGCATTGATTTCACCGAGCTGACTACGAGACTTCTTAAAAGCTGTACGCATATTCTTCTGTTGGATGACAGAAAGCCATACCAAAAATGGCAGTACGATGAAAATAATCAACGTAAGACTCAAGTTCATCTGAGCAAGGATGATAAAGGTTACGACAATCTTAATGACGCCGATAAAATATTCTTCTGGACCATGGTGTGCAAATTCGGTTACATCAAACAAATCTGTCGTGATTCGACTCATGAGTTGCCCAATTTTTGTATTGCTGTAGTAAGAATAAGACAAATCTTGCAGATGTGAAAATAAATCCCGACGCATATCTGTCTCAATATGTGCGCCCATGATGTGACCTGTATTTGCCATATAATAATTGGCGATTACGTCTATGACTCTAAGTACGAGGTATAAGGTCGAGACTTTTACGATGAGTAAAATGGTTAAACTTGCCATATCATACATTGCTGTATTGGTCAGTTTTCTTACCAATAATGGAAGAATGAGGTCACTCGATGTGGTAAGCATTGCACAGAGCAGATCCAAAATGAGGACACCTTTGTATCTTGCAAAATAGGGCGAAAATCTTTTGAGCAAATAGATCATACTATACGTGTTGATGTTATCTTGATTTTTATTTTTTTTCGTCATGTGTTTCTTTGTGCGATTCATGTGTCATATGTATGCACTATCCTTTCCTTTATGTTTTAAAAAATACTTCTATTTATAACATTATACTATAATATTACGAGCGTATTAATATTATAATAATATCTTAATAAACCGCATAAATTATCATTTTATGGCAATAAACTAAATATATTAATTAATTATTGTGATATATTTGAAGAATTTATTTTTGTCTGATATGCATTTATCTGATAAATAATAGAAGAGATAGGAGGCATCGTATGATTAAATTACCAATAAGAACAAAAGTAACCATGTTAATCATATTGTCATCATCAATCGTATTGGCATTTGGGCTTACTTTCGGTTTGAACTATACGCAAAGTAAAATGGAAGAAACGGTCGTCGCTGACCTCGGTGTTGTGGGTGATATTGCAGATGTGTACATTACATCGCAGATTAATTTATTGAAAGCTAATGCACATGCGGTATCATCTAAAATCACGAATGAGCAAAGCCCAGATGTAATTGCAAAGTATCTGAATTCAGCACTCGAAGCGGAAGATCATAGTGATTTCATAGCATTTACATTGTTTGATCGCAATCATATTGTTGCAGCTGCTGGTGCTAATAGTATGCCGCTGGACTATCTGAATAAAGAATATATTAAAAAAGCATTTGCAGGAGAATCTGTCATATCGACAACACGAATTGCCGCATATACGGGAGACGTTGTCATCAATGTATGTGTGCCTACCCCTGAAAATCAAGTTTTGGTAGCAACAATAGATGGCTATTATTTCTATGACAAATTAAATGATTTTACAATCTGGAAGACAGGACATATCTTCATTGATGACAAAGATGGTTATGTGATCTCAAATCCAAGAAAAGAATGGATTAAAGAGCGGTGGAACTTTATTAAGGAAGCGGAAACAAATAGCGATTATCAAAGTGTCTCCGATGTTGTATCCAATATGATTCAAGGACAAAAGGGTCATGGCGAATTTTCAATGAACGGCGTTGACCGAGTCTGTGTGTATCGACCGATTACAGGCTCGAAAGTCGGTTGGTCATTGGGCGTCATTGGACCACTTCCAGAAAGCCCAATTGGTAGTATGAAGACTGGTTTTATGCTTGTTGGATTGGTCTGTCTTGCTTTGTGCATTCTTGTTGCGGTTCCCATTTCCATCCCAATTGGTAAACAATTTACACGTGTTGAGGAACTCAAAGAAGAAGCGGAGGATGCATCAAGGGCGAAGGGTGAATTTCTCACCAATATGAGCCACGAGATGCGGACACCACTCAATGCCATTATTGGATTGACTGAACTCACCTTGGGTAAAAATGGCATAGATAAGCCTGCGAGGAATAATCTTGAAAAAGTGTATAATTCTGGAGTTACCTTGTTGGGGTTGATTAATGATATCCTTGATTTATCGAAAATTGAATCTGGTAAATTCGAGATTTTACCTGTCGAGTACGATACGCCAAGTTTAATTAACGATACAATTGGGTTAAATATTGTAAGAATCGGTTCCAATCCAATTGATTTTAACATTGTCGTTGACGAGAAACTTCCATCGAGACTGATTGGTGATGATTTACGAATTAGGCAAGTGTTCAACAATATCCTCAGTAATGCGTTCAAATATACAAAAGAAGGAACGGTCATTTGGACAATTACTGGCGAAGCAACGAGCGATAGTAGCTATATGATTACTTCGGTCGTCACAGATACAGGAATTGGCATCAAACCTGAAGATCTTAAGAAATTGTTTAAAGAATTTAACCAAGTGGATACGAAGAGTAACCGCGGCACAGAAGGTACGGGACTTGGACTATCCATTACAATGCATTTGGTTGAAATGATGGGTGGCACGATAGATGTTGAAAGTGAGTATGGCGTTGGCAGTACGTTTACAGTGAAGATTCCACAGAAGAGTATCGGTGCAATCAACATTGGTTCCGAAGTCGCAGAAAAGCTAAGTGATTACAAATACTCTGACCAGAAACGGGATCGTAGTGCAAAACTCATACGCAATCAGATGCCTTATGCGAGAGTACTCGTCATCGATGATGTTGCAACAAATCTCGATGTGGCTCATGGTATGCTTAGTCCATATGGCATGACCATCGATTGTGTCTCAAGTGGAATTAAAGCAATTGAATTGATTGAGAAAGCGGACGTGCATTATGATGCACTATTTATGGATCACATGATGCCTGTTATGGATGGTATTGAAGCTACGAAACGTATACGAGAAATAGGTACGGATTATGCGCGTACCGTTCCAATTATTGCGCTTACGGCAAATGCCATCTCTGGTAATGAAGAGATGTTCTTGAAAAATGGTTTCCAAGCATTTTTATCCAAGCCAATTGATATCATGAAGCTAGATGCTGCTGTAAATAAATGGGTTCGTGATAAGACAAAAGAGAAAGAAAACAGTCCGATCAATCAAGACAATATGGCAAATGACAAGGGCATTTCTGGCGAGCAAGATGGACAAACAGAGCAAGATCTACTGCTGAGTAATTTATACGAAATTTCTGGACTAGATGTTGAGAAAGGTCTGGATATGTTTGGTGGTAGCACCAATACTTATTTTGAAGTTTTGAAATCCTACATCTTAAATACGCCTGATTTATTGGCTCAACTTGATACCTATGCCGAAGATAATCTACCTGATTATTCAATTGTTGTTCATGGTGTCAAGAGTAGTAGCCGAAGTATCGGTGCACTTGATATTGGAACGAGAGCCGAATCACTTGAAATGGCATCAAAAAATAATGACGCCGAGTATGTCCATGCACATCATTTTGCATTTGTTGGTGATACGAGTAAATTGATTAACGATATCCAAGAAGTCATTTATGATGAAAATGTAGAAGCCGATTCATCGGATAAACCAGAAAAAGATTTTGTATCGCATGAATTGATTGAAGATATAAAAAATGCTGCAAATTTATACGATATTGATGATATTGAACGTTTAATAATTGAAATTGATGGGTATAAATATCTGAATGATGGTGACAAAGTGGCTGCAATTAAGAGATGCGCAAGTGCTTTGGACTTCGATGGTATTGTAAAACTGCTATCTTAGCAGACGATTAGAGCGTGAGGATATAGACATGGATACGAATATAAACACGGAAAAAAAGGTCATCATGTTGGTTGATGATAATGTTACAAATCTAACAGCTGCGAGAGAAATTCTAAAGGATAAGTATAAAACGTATCCAATCCCCTCCGCAAAGGTTCTGTTTGATTTGCTCGAAAAAATCATACCGGATATGATTTTACTCGATGTTGAGATGCCTGAGATGAATGGTTTTCAGGCGATTGAAATATTGAAGGCAGACAAACGATATATGGATATTCCTGTAATCTTTTTAACGGCTCAGATTGCAGAAAACAGTGAGCTTGAGGGATTATCCAAAGGCGCTGTCGATTATGTTCAGAAACCTTTTATTGCGCCGTTACTTTTGCGCCGAATTGAAAATCATCTGTTGATGCAAGAGCAGAAAAACCAGCTGAAGCATTACAATGAGAATCTTGAAGAACTCGTATCGGAAAAAACCAAAGAAATTTATAATTTACAAAATGCGATCCTTGCGACCGTATCCGATATGGTAGAATTCCGTGATGATATCACTGGAGGACACGTATCAAGAACACAGGGGTATCTATTGTTATTAATTCAAGAGTTATTGGCTGATGGTATCTATAAAGACGAGATTGAACAATGGAATGTTGATGAGATTATCCAATCTGCGCAGCTCCATGATGTCGGTAAAATTTCTATCAGCGATTTGATTCTAAATAAGCCGGGACGGCTTACAGATGAAGAATTTAAGACGATGCAAGAGCATGTCAATAAAGGTGTGGAGATTATCAATACCATTGAGAAAAAAGCTCATATTAATGATTTCCTTACGAGTGCAAAAATTATTGCCGCGACACATCATGAAAAATGGGATGGTAGTGGATATCCAAATGGTTTGAAAGGGACCGCAATTCCGCTTGAGGGTCGGTTGATGGCAATTGCAGATGTCTATGATGCACTCGTATCTGTCAGACCATATAAAAAAGCATTTACACCGGCGGAAGCAGAGCGTATTATTATAGAGGGTCGTGGAACCCATTTTGATTCCGTACTCGTAGATGCATTTACAAAAGTTTCAAATGAATTTGCATTATTGTCAGCTAATAGATAGAGGAGTTCTCATGAAAGAACGCTCACGAAAGACGAGGATAATGGAAGGTACGTCCTATGGATTTTATTTCTGTGGACAGAATATCTTCTATTATCTTCTTTTAACTTTTTTGTTGACTTATTTTACAGATGTGGGGATTCCTGCAATTGCAGTCACGGGAATCACCTTGATTGTGAAAATTTGGGATGCCGTCAATGATCCGATCTTTGGTGGTATTGTAGATCGTGTTAAGTTTAAAAAGGGAATCTTCGTACCGTGGTTACGAATTTCTTTGCTTGCGATTCCACTTGCTACGGTATTTTTATTTGCAATCCCCAGTGACATCTCTGTAACCATGAAAATGATTTGGGGTGCGGTTGGATACATCCTTTGGGATACAGCATATACAATCTGCGATGTGCCGATTTTCGGGTTGGTTACGACGCTTACCGATGATCAGCATGAGCGGACGTCATTGATTTCGGTTGGCCGTATCTTCGCAATGGTCGCGACACTTGCCGTGTATATTGTCGTGCCGATGACACGTGAGATGATCGGTGGATGGCTGCCGACAGCGATTGTATTGTCTGCCGCAGCATTGTTTTTTATGGCGCCGATCTGTTTCGTTGCAAAAGAACGTGTGAAGCCGAAAGACAGCGAAGTCGAAGTTGGACTGCGCCAGATGTTTGGTTTTATTGCGCACAATAAATATTTATTGATTTATTTTTCATCGTTTACGATTGTCGGTGGGTTAAATATTGCATCGGTCATGCATCTATATGTCGCACGATATAATCTAGGTGATGAAGGGCTCATGGCGGTCATTGCATTGCTCAGCATGGTACCTTCTATCCTCGCTGCGCTGTTTGTTCCTTGGATTACAAAACGAATTGACAAATATTATGTATTTTGGGGCGCATCAGCGCTCAGCATCGTATTCAATGTCATCGGTTATTTTGTCGGCTATCACGACCTGACATTACTCTATATCTTTTCTATATTACGTGGTTTTCCAGGTGGTATGACCGGTGTCTTGATGTTCATGTTTACACCAGATTGCGCCGAGTATGGCCATTATAAAAGTGGGGTATCCGCGCCGGGAATTACATTTTCAATCCAGACCTTTGCGGCGAAGATGACTGCTGCACTGAGCACGGCGGCGGCAGGTTTTGCGCTTTGGGCAATTTCTTTTGTCGAGGGTGAGGGCGCTGCTCAGCTTGCTGGATTCAATGATAAATTATGGGCAATATATTTGCTCGTGCCAGCATTTGGCACATTGATATCGCTACCCATTTTGTCGATGTATAAGCTTCGTGACAAATATGTTCAAGTGATGGTGAAAGCAAATGTTGGTGAAATAAGTCGAGACGAGGCAGAGAAGGTACTTGCCGGAAAATTCTAGCGCAAGGGAGATGTAGTATGAAATGTTTGATTATAAATGGAAGCCCCAGCACAAAATACGTATGGAATGGTCAGACCGTTGGTTCTTTTACAGCGGAACTTGTAGAAGAAGTGAAGACTGCGATGTCCAAAATTGCGGCGCTGAATATCATAGAATATACAGAAATTAGGCTTGCCGATGAGAATTTGCCTTATTGCAAAGGTTGCTATAATTGTTTCAATATCGGAGAAAATAGCTGCCCGCACGCAGCGCAGGTTCAGAATATCATGAAGCAAATGGACGAAGCCGATTGTTTGATTCTGACAAGTCCAGTCTATGCCTTGAATGTATCAGGCTTGATTAAAAACTTTTTCGATTTGACTGCATACAAATTTCATCGTCCAAGCTTTTGGGATAAGAAAGCAGTTGTTATCAGTTCAACGGCTGGTGGCGGTGCAAAATCAAATACAAAATATATGAGCGAAACGTTACGTCATTGGGGATTCAACAAAGTTTACACATTACCTGTGACGCGTCATGGCGCAGTGGAGCTTACTGATTCGATGAAAGCAAAATGTGATAAAATTGGTGCCGCATTGTATAGCGATGCCTCTTCGGGCAAGCTTTATGCACCGAAGCTCTACGATGTCATCTTTTATCAAATATGGCGTGTTATGTCAACTGCATTGACTTCTTCTGAGGTAGACAGAACTTATTGGGAGGAGAATGGACTTGTTACGCAAGTCTATGCGCCTGAAATTCCTCTTGGTGTTGGGACGCGAACCGTTGGAAATTTATTTCATAAGATGATGTCTAAATTTATAAAATAAATTTATGATATACCTTGATATACCTTGATATACCGTGATATATCGTAGCACGCTTGTAGAAATTAAGCGTGCATTTTTTATGTGTTCCGCATTATGAAACGCCATGGTATACTGTAGAACACTCGCTATTTACACATTTGCCAATAAGTTATAGTATGAGGTTGTTAAGAGTATGATGCGCAGATTGAGATGGAGGTTACGAAATGTTAAAAGCAAAGGTAAGTTCAAGCAATAAGGCAGATACGATTCAGGCAGCATATGAAGCTGCAAATGGTATCAAAGCGACGTTATCGGATATAGATGTTGCATTTGTATACAGTAGTGTCGGGCATGACTCAAGACAATTGATCGACTCGATTTCTGAAGCGATTCCAGGAATACAAGTTGTCGGTAACACTTCTTTTACTGGTGTAATCACGCCCGATGGGTTTGTCGGAGGCGATGATAACTTCGTTGGTATCTTGGCATTGTCAGACGATGAACTGACGGTTGGTGTAGCAGGGCGTTCCAAAGATGGGACTGCGCGCGAGACGGGTAAAGCAGTAGCACTTGAAGCACTTCAAGCTGCAGGGAAATCGGTGACAGGCAAGATTCAGACCCCAGATTATTTTTACATGGTAGCCAATCCTGGCGAGGAAGAATTTTTCCTAAAAGGCATTGAAGACGTCATCGGTAGAGTTCCATTCTTTGGCGGTAGTGCAGCCGACAATACGATAGAGGGGTATTGGTCCTTATTTACAGACAAAGAAATAATCACAGACGGTGTCGCTGTTGCATTCTTCTATACAGAGGGCACGAACAAATTTGCCAATTTGTTTACAGGTGCTTACAATGAGACGACGGACCGTGGCATCATCACAAAAGTACGAGACAATCGTACGCTTGAAGAGATTGATGGTGTCCCAGCACTCAAAAAATATGCAGAATGGCGAGGTGTAGAACCAGACAGTCTGCTTGGTGCAACGTTACTTGCGGAGACCGTCGTATCCCCACTTGGCGTCAAAGATAGACTTGGCGATTTGACTGCCATTCGCCACCCAATGTTCGGAAATGATGACTATTCAATGAATATCGGCGCGAACCTTGCAGTTGGTACAGCGATTCTACGGGTAGAAGCTAGTGTCGATGAGATTATCGCAGCCGCGGGCGCAAATGTCACAAATTTGATTGAAAAATTGGGACACAAACCATCTGTATTGCATTTAGTACACTGTGGTGGCAGACGTGCGGCAATCGCTGACAGGATTGATGAAGTTTATGATGTCATCAAAGCCGCTGCTGGAGATATTCCATTCTTGGTTGAATTTACCTTCGGTGAATATGGCTATGAAGATGATGGAAATAATACGACAGGTGGATTGATGCTGAGTTTTACAGCATTTGCATAGAAAATGGAGATATGAAAATATGAAAATGATTATAAATGGACAGAAAGTAGATAGCTCATCAGGGGAGGTCATCGAGGTCATTGCTCCCGCGACGGGCAAGCTGATTGATACCGTACCAAAAGGTACGGCCGAAGATATCACAAAAGCTGTTGACGCTGCAGTGGCTGCACAAAAAATATGGGCAGATGTACCGATTTTTGAAAGAGCCCATATACTCTATAAATTCCTCGATATTGTTGACGAAAACAAAGAGAGCTTAGCCCAGACGTTGTCCGCAGAAAATGGCAAGCCGATTACAGAAGCACGGGCGGAAATTGGCAACATTCGCATTGGATTCTCTGGATTCATTGAGCATGCAAAGCATTATTATGAGACGATTATACCTGCAGGTACGGAAGCAGGGCAGGCAAATAATCTGCAATTAGTTACGAGAGATCCGATTGGTGTTGTTGCGTGTATCATACCGTTTAACTTTCCTTGCGATTTGTTTGATCAAAAGGTTGCGCCAGCGCTCATGATGGGCAATGCTGCAATCGTCATGCCGTCCTCAGACAACCCGTTGACGCTCGTAAGATTGACAGGCATGCTCGCAGATGCAGGTCTTCCCGCAGGTGTTGCACAAGTTGTCACAGCGCCAGGCAGCACAAAAGCAGTGATTGCGAAAGATTCGCGCATCGGTCTGATTACGCTCACAGGAAGCACAGAGGTCGGCATCGCAACAGCGAAAGAGGCTGCAAATAATCTCATACATTGTGCGCTCGAACTCGGCGGCAATGATGCCTTTATCGTGCTTGACGATGCGGATATTGACTTAGCCGTTGAAGAGATGATCTGGGGCAGAATGTACAATACCGGTCAGGTATGTTGTGCAAGTAAGCGTTTCATCGTCCACAATTCGATCAAAGATGAATTTGCTGAAAAAGCAGTTGCACGCATTCAGAAACAAACTTATGGAGATCCATCGGATGAAAACACACAGATTGCATGCCTGATCAGTGAGAAAGCTGCAAAAGTTGTCGAGGAACAGGTGAATCTGACCGCGCAGCATGGCGGCAAAGTCATTTATGGTGGTATGCGCAATGGTGCTTACTATGCTCCAACGGTCATTACAGATGTGCCAAAGACCGCAGATGTTGCCATTGATCTTGAGATCTTTGGACCTGTTGTACCCGTCATCGGTTTTGATACAGATGATGAAGCAATTGAGATCGCAAATGCTTCCAAATTTGGTTTATCTAGTTGTGTCTTTTCACAGAATTATAAAAGGGCATGGCATGTCGCTTCGAAAATGGAGGCGGGCGCCGCCGTCATCAATGGTGCAAGTTTCTTCAGATCTTTTGAGATGCCATTTGGCGGCTGGAAGTTTAGTGGCGTTGGTACAGAGGGTGTCATGAGCACCTTTGAGGAAATGACGCAAGTGAAGACGATTATATTGAAGAATTTGATTTAGCATTTGTATGGAATTTCACTATAGAAATATAATAGGAATGAAGCATAAATAGGTATAAAATGCAACGATGACATAAATGGAGGTCATCGTTGTATTTTTTATGTTTATTGAATCATCTTTGTGTCATTGAAAAATGAGATTGAATTTGATATGATAGGCACGAGCACTTGATTATCTGAATAGACACTTGATTATCTGAATAGATTGAATCGATTGGGAGGTGATTGCACATGGCAATTGAAACGGATAAAATGAATTTACAATCATCACAACAACCGACACCGTCACAGCACTCGGCAGTCCAGTCTGTTGAGCGTGCACTGGACATTCTTGAGGCACTATCCATAGAGAGAAGAGGACTTGGCGTCACAGAGATTGCGACTCAGGTTGGGCTGCATAAAAGTACGGCACATCGCCTCCTATCGACATTGATTGATCGTGGCTATGCAGAGAAAAATGCAGACGGCATCTATCGTCTTGGAATCAAGCCAATTGAAGTTGTCAGTGTGTATATCAACAGCCTTGAACTTCAGACAGAAGCGCGCCCCTATGTTGCGCAGATTAGCGCGGAACTTGGATTGACCTCGCACCTCGGTGTCCTTGAAGGGGATCAAGTGGTATATATTGAACGCTTTGATATGTATTCTGGAATCAGACTCTACACGCAGATTGGTCTTAGAGTCAACGCCTATTGTTCTTCCCTTGGCAAATGTCTACTTTCGAATTTTAATACAGACCAACTCGACAAAATCTTAGCAAACTGCAGTTTTAATAAATTTACACCCAATACGATTTCAACCTTAAAGGACTTTCATGAAGAGATGAAGAAAGTCCGCAGACAAGGTTGGGCGATGGATAATCAGGAATTTGATCTGAATAATCGTTGTATTGGTGCACCGATCTATGATTATAGAGGAGAAATTATCGCTGCGATTAGTGCGAGTGGCACACCCATTGTGCTTCCTGAAAATAGAATCGAAGAAGTCGCAGCGTATGTAATGGAAAAGGCGAGTTTGATTTCTAGAAGTCTCGGTTATGTAGAATGATAGATAAATATTCTATTTTGCACTGAATCTAAAAGGTGATAACAAGAAATTGGTCACAATATAAGAATTATTCATTAAATATTTTATGGCAATCGTGATATTCCAACGATTGCCATATTTTTTTATTCTAAAAATTTTTAAAACACGCGCAAGAACAGTGAGCACATACTTCCGTAATTCTTATATTATATAGTCACAGAACAGTTAGGGGATAACAAGTCGTTATTACAACAGCGTTTATGAATGAGGGAGGATATTATGTTAAGTAGAGATAAGATAAAACTTGGGATTGCTCCAATCGCTTGGGCAGAAGATGATATGCCAGAGTACGGTAAAGAGACAAATTTTTTACAGATTATCAGTGAAATTAAACTCACAGGATATGAGGGTACAGAAGTGGGATGTAAATTCCCCTCAGACCCACGTGAAGTGAAAAAAGAGCTCGATCGTCGTGACCTCGGATGTATCACAAAATGGTACAGTTCTTACATCAATGAGCAGCCACTTTGGGCTGTTGCGAGAGATTTTAAAGATCACTGCCTGTTCCTCAAGGCTGCTGGTGCAGACAGAGCTGTTGTAAGCGATCAAAGCTTCAGTGTGCAGCACAGAGCCAATACAGCGTATACAGACAAGTATGTATTGAACGATGAGCAGATGAAGGAACTTGGCGATGGACTCAATGAACTTGGTAAGATTGCAAATTCGCTTGGCGTAAAGCTTTTATTCCATCATCATATGACAACAACCATTCAGACAGCAGAAGAGATTGATAGGCTCATGGCTGTAACTGAAAAAGGTCTTGTGTATCTGTTGCTCGACACCGGTCATCTTACCTTTTCTGGTGACGATCCCGTAGAAGTTATCAAAAAGCACCATGACAGAATTGCGCATTATCATTTAAAGAATGTGCGTAAAGATGTTGCAGACAGATGCAAAGCAGAAGGAAGAAGTTTCCTAGATTCTGTGCTTGAAGGTGCATTTACGGTACCTGGTGATGAGACGGGCTGTGTTGATTTCCCAACCGTATTCAAGCTGATCGAAGAGACTGGTTATGAAGGTTGGGTTGTCGTAGAAGCCGAGCAGAATCCGTATATTTACAATGCTTATGACTATGCTGTGCTCGCACGCAATTATGTTCGTGAGCAGACGGGTCTATAAAGTCTAGTTGAGATTGTCAAATGCTTGCAAATGCCGTCAATTTGAGTCATTTGCACAAAAGCCATATCCAATTTCAGTTCGTTATGGTATATTACATATCAAGCAATTATATATTATTTATACAATGAAGGGAAGGACACAAAATGGGAATTAAAGTAGTAAAATTTGGAATCGTAGGACTTGGGCGACTTGGTCTAGAGCATGCAAAGAATCTTGCAGCACGTATACCTGGTGCGAAACTAACAGCACTCTGTGATGTTGATGAGCAGAATTTGATTAAAGTTGGCGGCGAGTTAGATGTTGCTGGACTTTATACAGATTTTGAGAAAATGTGTAAAGAAGCAGACATCGATGCGGTTGTCATTGTAAGCCCATCTGCATATCACACAGCAAATATCGAGACAGCAATGAACTATGGAAAGCACGTATTCTCCGAGAAGCCACTCGATGTCAGCATTGAGAGATGTAAAGAAGCAGAGAAGATTGTTGAAGCGCATCCTGACCTCAAGTTCCAGATTGGTTATATGAGAAGATATGACAACAGTTACAGAATTGCGAAGCAGAGACTCGACGCAGGTG
>JAISJM010000052.1 GCA_031261525.1 Eubacteriales Family XIII. Incertae Sedis bacterium | reverse complement strand
TATGATGTGTATTACATAATTTTCACACATACAGCATACCACAGATTTTACTGCCCATTACTGCCCGTTTTTGTAACATGTTTGTAATACTTTAGAGACTTAGTTCTTGTTTAAGCGCTTTCTGCAGAACCGCTGATACGTTAATACCAGCTTTCGATGCTTGATAATCAAGCCATGATGGCAGCGTTACATTTCGCCTTACAGTACGACGCTCATTAGCTTTTCTGTAATCTGTTAGGTCAACATCTACCAGAGATACAATATCGTCCGTATCTGACTCTATCGTGTTGATATCAGTCGGTTGCGGAAATTCTGTGCTTGCGTCTTCCTTCGTGATTCCGACAAGCCCCATCGCATCCCTCGCCATATCCATCGCATGAGATAAATCATGACCGTGTGTATCAATCTCAAGATCTGGAACTGATACGGCATACCCCTCTGGAATCTTTGTAAATACTACTGGATAAATAATTTTCATTTCGTCCTCCTTGACATATGTGTTGAGGTATTGAGGGCTATTTAAGCCCTCGCCTCTTAATAATCTTCTGTGCTACTCGTTCAGGAATTTCTCTCTCCCATGAGACTGGTTCGATTGCAATTCCGTTTGTATAAATTTCATGATTTGCACCATTCCGTAATTTGTACCAGCCGTTCTGTTCAAGTAGCTTTACTAAATCTCTTCGCTTCATGTGTACCTCCTTATGTATATATTATACACACTCAATACACATATGCCAACTATTATTTTCTTAATTTTTCTAATTTTTCTAATGCTCGCCTGTGAAGTTTATAAGTGCCATCGAGGCTATATCCTATCTTATCCGCGATATCTCGCCAAGATTTGCCAATCATATAGCGATTACGTATCAGTGTTCGTTGGGTACGTGGCAGCCTGTCAATTAAGCGGGTCAGGCGTTCATTCTCTAGATAGAGTTCTCTGCGCTTACGGTCAATCTCATCGCATTTGCGTTCAATCATTGCGGCGATGTCACCAGTGTCATCCTTGTAGTCGATTTCATCGCTACGCTTCGCATGTGGCAGGCGTCCAGTTTGACTTTGGACCCACTGGTCGCGCTCATCTTCAAGCGATTCGATTTCCGCCCCTAATCCTCTGTAGTCTCTCAATCTCTCTTTAATCGTCACACACGCCCCCTTTACAAACACTTTAGCTCTATCCTGCAACTACTCTTCGCACCTAACCCTGCTAATCTGTCTGTCAAGTTTAAAAGCTATTCTGTCACCCAGCAGTTTTTTAAATTTCGCTTTTTTCATTGTCATCAAGTACTCAATCTGATCGAGCATAATCGTCACATCTGCCATCTCATCAACCAGCCTTTCCGTTAATATCATAGATGGCTGTGTGTTGACAACTTCTGCAAGCTCAACTAACTCTTCATGTAGTTTATTGAGCTGTGATTTTAGTCCGTAGTGGTCGGCTATATACTCAACCTTGTCCCTATTACAGTTATGTGCGCCATAGTCCATCTTCCTGCTATGATTTAGTTTGCCTGTTGTCATTTTTCAATCTCCCTAATTCTAATCTCATACTCTAAAATTATTTCGTTTGTCCAGCGGGTTAGCCGCTGGTATCGTTCGTGTTCCTCAGCAATAATCTGCTTGAGTTCTGCAATAGCGTCATCGTGGATTACCCGCTCGACCTGCTTGTCATACTCATAAGCCGTTCGCATAGATTGCATCTCCTCGAAGACACGCAAGTACCTTGCCTTGTATTTTGCAATCGCGCTAAGCGCGTCTAACTCCTGCTCAAGCATTGTCGTCACCAATATCAGTGATGCGGATATAAATACCTGGCACATCCGCCCAAAACTTTTCAGAAATCTCACGTACCACGTAAGCATCATCTATCCAGAATCCCAGTCTTGTTATGCAGTCCTTGAGTGCCTTTTGCAGATTATCCAGATCAGGCTTGCTTGTTCTGTAATCGCCATCCCTGTGTCTTCCCGCTATCGGGAAGCACCACTTGACCACTAGCTCAACCGCCCCTTGATGCTTCTCGTACACGTGTTTAGCTAGATGTGCTTCCAGCTTCGACTTAGCAGTTGCGAGTTCGGGTGGGTCGTAGAATACAGGGACTTTTTTTTTGGTCACTCTCACCTTGTGCTGCTGTGCAGTAATGGTCGGTGGGATCATGTGCATAAAAAATTCAGTTTTCATAATCCACTCCACGCCACATTTGTGTTTCGGAGTCATAGACGATTTCGCAACCTTTCACGTTGTTGAAAATCTGTTGCATTATTTCTGGTTGCTGACATAGCCATTTCACCACATCACTATTTTTGATATCAAAATCACAGCCTTGAATTGTATGTATCATAGGTGGCATCTGTTTAGCGATATCGTATAATTTACTTTTTTTCTTTGCCATTAAGCACCTCTCTCATTTGCATATTTTGCAATTTACAATAATTTACATCTACTAAGAAATGGTATAATTTTACATTTTTATTAATTGGTATTTTTTTCCTTTTTATCTTGTAATCTACTATGCTAGATATAAATACATAATACTTTGGTGTATGTCAGTCACCAATGTATCTGTATATATATAGCCTGAATGACAGATGTGTCATTCAGTATACGAGTGACAGAAACATATGTCATATGTCACTCTCACGTCTGACATATATGTCAGTTATGTCACTCTCACGTCTGACATATATGTCATTCAGTAAAATTCCACGTCTGACATAGACATATGTCAGTGCTTAAAAGTCAATTTCTTCCAGTTGATTATTATTTTCTTTGTTAATTTCAAACCTAACTTCATCATTTTTCTTCCAGCGACTGATCCAAGTTCTTAGTGATGCGTCTTTAATTTCTTCATCTTCGTACTCGGATAAATAGGGCAAAATGTTTTTTATTGTCGTAAGCATTCCATCCGCCTTTGCGGCAGCGATAGCATCCCTAACATTCTGTATATGCGCTTCTCGTTCTATTCTTGCGTTATCAGAGCGCTTTTCACGTCCCTTATCTTGCTTGTTTTTCCATGCTTGCGATGCCTTCCATTCGCCTTCTGTCTCAGCATCTTTCAGCACGCCGCGCTTGTCCATTCGGTGTATTGGATACCTGAAGACGGCATGCTGTGATGGCGGCTTTGTGAATTCTCTAAGCGTTGCATCTATCTCCCACGCTGTTGTGCCTTCTGGCACATCTAAAGCCCTTGCCATCTCTTCTGTAAGATGTAGCTCTATGAGGTCTAAGAGCGCATCAGGGTCACGTGCGAATACGCCAGAGCCACTAGATCTATCAGCTGCCATCTTCTGCCCTTGCGAGCCTTTAGAGTGATGATGACAGTAAACTACTGCCGCACCAAGCTCATGACATATCGTGTCAAAGTGATTGAAAAATTCCGCCATCTTGTCAGCTGAATTTTCATCGCCCGTGATAACCTTGTATATCGGGTCGATGATGACTGCGATATATCGCTCCTTAAGTGCCCTGCGTATGAGCTTAGGTGCTAGCTTATCCATCGGAAGGGCTTTACCCCTAAGATTCCACAGAGTGATATTTGACGTATGTTCTGGCGGATATCCAAGCTCTTCATATACATCGTTGAATCTGTGCATACAACTATTACCATCGAGCTCAAGATTTACATATAGCACCTTGCCTTGCTCGCATTTGAAATCAAGCCATTTACGACCTTCTGCTATTGCTATCGCTAGCTGTATCAATAGGAAGCTCTTTCCTGCTTTAGAAGGGCCCGCAAGCAGCATCTTGTGCCCTTGCCTGAGTATTCCAGATATCAGACTTGGTGCAAGATCTGGAATGTTTCCCCATACGTCTGATAAAGATATTGGGTCAGGTAGATCATCGGTCTGCTTTTCATACCATTCTTCCCATTCAGCCCATGATCCCTTTCCAATGTTTGTGTCAAGTAGGTGCTGTGGCTGTCCTTTTCGCGTAACGCCTGGCATCCTTGAGAGCCTGGACGGATTTTTATTTTGTGGATCTATTTCAAGCCCGTTTTTTCTGCAAATGCTGTAAAGCTGATCAACTCGTTTGCGGTACTCACTGTAGTCTTTTGCATCTACTTTAACGATAGCATGTATCGATTTTCCGCCTGAGTATACAAGCGCAGCAACGGGAAGTTCGAGCTCTCTTATAATTGCCTCTTGCTTACCTATTTCCATCGAATCTGATTCAACAAGCGCATACCTAAATTCGGTAACATTATCGTTTTTTATCCCGTGTCCATCGAGCGGATTAAATCTTATCCATGCCCCACATTCGTCATTAAAATCTCCAAACACACTGCAGATATCACCATTACAACGTCCAAGTGCATCAATGAGCTCGCCTGCCGTCCTGTCATAGTTACCTTTAGATGGGAAATATCCCCCATCTTTGCCGTACGATTTTGTTACATAACCAACATTGTCCTCGCTACTAAATAATGTTTCAAGATACTTAATCAGCTCTGCCACTGGATCCCAGTTTTTAATGTCTGGGATTTTTGTTTCTTTTGGCGCAATCCAATCTACATCTACAATTTTATCTTCGATTGTATCGCCCCAGTCGAGTTCGTGGTCATCACTAAATAATCGTGGTGGTATATATCCTTGTTCAATCGCCATAGCGACGATTGTGCCGCCTCTGACAGGCTTATCCGTGCCTCTAAAGCTATTCCACTTAGAATCACATTCACCCGCTTTGTAGCGGCTATCTGCTCTGCTCCAGTCATCCCATATAGAACATGGAAAGCCCTCTTCTTTAAGAGCCATACCAACTTGCGTCCATTCTGTATAATTAAGCACTGAGGGGCTAATTGACTTTATTACTTCTGCTAGATCTAAATCTGCCATACAATCCCCTTTCTAAGCTCCATGGCTAAAATTATTTACAAATGGCTCAAACTCATCGAATACGTTTTTCATGGTCGGCTCGGGAATATAATGGAATGGATCAATATGGTATGGCACTCTCCATCCATTTGCGGCAATCTCACCAATAAGCTTTTGGGCTTGGGCAAATTCCCATGTGCCAACATGCTTAAACCCCTTCTTTTCAAGGAGTCTAATTTGTTTTGGAGTAGATAGCCCCTCGACTTGTCTTGCATGCAGTTTGTCGAGTAGTTTTGCAGCCTTTCCCGCGCATTCAATTTCGTCTGAGAATATACCTTTTTTCTCAAGCGCTTCGAGTTGTTTTTCTGATGGCGGCGCCATCTCCCAACCAAATGACGGAACATAATCAACCAAATCTTCGGCTTGTATACTCATCTCGAATTGAATTGGATCCACAAGCTTACGCTTACGTGTCGTCATTTCTTTTAGTAATTTCGCAAGCGCTTCTTCACGCTCCGTTAAAACATCACTCGCCGCTTGTTCTTCAATATCTTCAAGGTCAACCACACCATCAGCGTCTTCGATGAGCTCGGTCATTTTTTTTGCGATATCATCAGATTCAGCAATCAGATGCGCTGGATGACAGAGTTCGTGTCTTTCTACATGCCATAAGAAGTCAAGTAGCAAAAGACTGTCTTTCCCTGGATGAATTCGGGTACCGCGTCCCACGCACTGACAATACAGACTTCTGATTTTTGTCGGTCTGAGCATTACAATGCAGTTAACGTCTGGTTGATCCCATCCTTCCGTTAATAGCATTGCATTGCACAGTACGTTGTATCGGTTTTGATTGAAATCTTCAAGTATCTCTTCACGGTCTTTAGATGTACCATTGACTTCTGCCGCTTTAAATCCTTTATCATTGAGTACATTCATAAATTTCTGTGCTGTAGCAATCAGCGGTAGAAATACGACCGTCTTGCGCTGCATACATCCTGTTGAAAGCATCTCATCTGCAATCTGCTCAAGAAATGGATCCAGTGCGCTGCCGAGCTCTGCAGCGTTGAAGTCTCCTTGTGTTGTGGATACACTTGTAAGGTCAAGTTTAAGTGGTATCGTTTGTGCCTCAATTTTGCACAAATAACCTTCTTTTATCGCTTTTGGGAGCGTGTACTCATACGCCAGTGTTTCAAAATACTGACCTAAGTTCTTCTTATCGCCCCTATCTGGCGTTGCGGTTACTCCTAATACTTTTGCATCATGAAAGTAATCTAGCACGCTCTGATAGCTTTTTGATAATATATGATGAGCCTCATCAACGACGATTGTCTTGTAGTAGTCTTTTGGAAATTTCGCAAGTCTCTTTTCTCTCATGAGCGATTGAACTGAGCCGACAGTTACAGGACATAGACTATTTGAAGCACTATTTTCAGCTTTCTCAACTGCACATGTAAGACCAGTAGTCTTCTTTAACTTATCAGCTGCTTGATCGAGTAGCTCGCCGCGGTGAGCAAGGATTAAAGCCCGTTCACCGCTCGTAACTACATTTTCAATGACTTTGGAGAATGTTATTGTCTTGCCTGCACCAGTAGGAAGCACGAGCAATGTCTTCTTAATTCCGCTATCCCATTCATTATGAATTGCGGTTACGGCTTCTTCCTGGTATGGCCTCAGGGTTACCATGTAACCTCGCCTACAGCAGGTTGTGACGTTGGAGCAGGTGCACTGCCTATGTTACTATCGTCTTTTGGATAAAATTTCTTAACTTCGTTATAATCATTTCCATTGTATTTTCTGATATCGATTTTCGCTCGCCCTGTAGATCCTGGCACTGCTGGCCAATTCATTTTCAAAGGTTCGCCTTTTTTCTTTAAACCGATAGACGCAAAGAACGCTGATATCATCCCCTCAGTGCGAGAATGTAAGAAGATATTGTTGAAAATATTCGCATGTCCTTGCGGTGCGTCTATTCTTAGCTGTACTTTAGCCATCGGACACGGTGGGAGCCCATCCGCTTTAGTCTGATTTCCTTCATATCTTTGTCGCTCGACTCCCACGACTGTGAAATCATAGTCTCCTGGTGCTAATAAGATGAAATCATCATCTTTTACAATTTCATCATCCCAACCAAATTCTCTATCGATTACTTGCTCTGCCATTTGTCATCTCCTTCTATTAAAATGGTACATCCTGTGCCATCTCATCAATAAATTTATAAAAAGAATCCCATTGTCCGATTAGTCCCATCTCAATAGTTTCTTTCGGATAGTTCTCGATCAACTGCGATTCTGTTGCAAATCCCTTTTTGAGCATCGCAGCGCGGATCATCATGTCTGATATGCCATTTGTTGCCATGAGATCATATAATGGCTTGAGATACTCTTTACCTGGTGGAATAGGTGGCACTGTCCAATCTGTCTTATGTGTCTTAATCCATTCGTTCCAATCAGGTTCTTTGTATGCAGTCCTGTCTATCGGTGGCGGTAACGGATTCGCTGGGGCGACTTCAGATATGATAGGAATTTCTTCTTGTGGCGGTGGAGCAACAGGTGCAGCATTTTGTACTTGAGGTTCTTTTTGTGTGCTTTGGTTCAGCACAGCATCTAATTTATTAATAGATGCCTGTATCTCATTCGGAAATGCATGTGCGATACTGTTATAATCAAACGGCAATTCCTCAGGAAAATCATGCCGATTTTTAGCATCCCATGTAGTGCGGTGAGTGGTATACATGACACGCTGACCACCCTGCGCTTTCGCGTTGCCTGTTTTTTGTTGTATAACCAGTGTCTTGTAATTTGCAAAAAGCACCATATCAGCCCACTCTTTGACAAGTGGTGCGGTCTTTTTCTCGAGCTTCAATGTCCAAAACTCATATTTGCCTGTTTCTTCGGGGAGCTCTGTTTGTTTAATCATTGAATGTGCAGTAAGAACTACATTAATACCGACATCTGTGAGCTCGGTAAGTAGATTGAGGAATCTTGCGAATTCTTCGTATAAATAAGTATATCCTTTACCATATCCATAATCTTCAATACCTTTGATTGGCATGCCTTTATCGTGTGGAATAGTCGAGCATATATGCTGTACGCATAGCTTTTCAGCCCAATCTATGGTATCAATAACAAGTGTCTTACATATGGATGGCTTAGCTTTAACTTCTCTGACTTGGTTTACGAGCATCGCCCACGATGTAGGTGGCTGTGTGCGCTTGACATCCATGTGATTTGTAGATCCTTCTGTGTCGATGAATAATGGGTCAGGGAATTTACTTGCAAATGTTGATTTGCCGATTCCCTCAACGCCATATATCAGTACTTTCTGTGCCTTTTGAATCTTGCCTGTGATTATGTCCATGAAATAACTCCTCCTGCCTTCTCCTCTTTCGGTTGTACATATCCGTCCTCTATGATAATCTGGCACTCATCGCCAGTCGAGACCCTTGTTGCTATCGCCTGTAAGCCCTCGTTCTCGAGCCATGTACCGAATTCATTGAGTGTGTCAAGATCCATCTGCTCAAGTTTGTCGATAAGTACAAATCCACATTCTGGATTCAGCTTGCGTACAATCGACACTGATACTATCAACTGATCGGCTCCTGACAGATTTCCCCACTTATAGCCTTTGTAAGCCAAATTACTTTCCTTGCCATCTTCGCTGATTGCAACAGATAACCCCTCAAGAGGCAACTGTGCACCTTCAAATAATGCAAGTCTTTCTTTACATATCTGTTCGAGTTTTGCTGTAAGGTCTTTGTATTCACGTCGTAAGCTTTCAGCTTCTTCTTCAATCATCTCTTTGTTCATATTGATTCTAACTTTTCGGTTGATTTCATCGATATTTGAAATGTTCGCTTCAAGCTCGGCTGTAGATTCATCGTGCAAGCTTTCGGCAGACTGTCTTGCAATTGTCGCATTTTTTTCGGCTACCTTTAGCCGTTCTTTTGCAACGTCAAATGCAATCTGCGCCTCAGCAAGTTCTCTGTTGTATCTGTCAGCATTTTGTCGTTTAAGCTGATTTTCCCCATTTCTTGCAAGTATCGCTTGCTGTTGAGTAATAAGCTCTGATGCAGATACAAGTGTGTCAGGGGCTTCTGGATAGCTTTCCATCTCAGCTGCTGCCTTAGTTTTCCGATCGGCGTTTTGCCCAATCGTACGCCTCTCGTCGTATATCTTTTGATGCTCATTTTCAAGTTCATACAGCTTGTCACCAACGCCAATAATTTGCAGTAACGTTTGAACTTTTTCCTTATCGCTCTGTTGCATAAATTTTGGCAAGTCCAGAGCAAGTTTTTCGACAAACGAATTGAGCAGATTTTGCCCACCTTTGTTGCCCGATGGGTCAATTACTTTCAAATCGCTGTTTTTGCCCTTGCGCTCAACTACGAGCCCATTAGAGAGCGTGATATTTATATCTGGCGGAATTACACTGCCATCGCGCCTGGGCTCCGATGGCTTGAATTTATCGCCGCCTAGCACCCACGCAATCGTATCAAGCACGGATGTTTTTCCCTGTCCGTTCTTACCACCAATGATGGTAAGCCCAGATTCGGCAGGCTCAATAAGCACTGCCTTGATTCTTTTTACGTTTTCAGCTTGTAAGCTGTTAATCTTTATTGCCATTTCTTCTCCTTAATTACTTCTGCGTACTCCACGCCCCTCTCAAGGCACTCAGCACGGCTACCTTCAACATATATATCTATCCGCTTGCCTGTTATGTCCGCGCCCCTGTCAGTCACCGTATAGATCCTGCCACCAATCGCCAAATTAGTGCCAAACGGTATTTCTGGCGGGGCTGCGCACTGTCCGTCTGCAATGAGTGTGCCCGATGCAGATATGTCACCAACACCTGCATCACCCTTGCAGTAAAATGTGATTTTGTATGTACCCAAGCTCTCAATTTGTGGTACAATACTCTTAGTGTTTGACGCTATCACAAATGCGTCTCTTGAGGACTGAGTAACCGCGCAAGGTGTGCTCAGTCCTTTTTCAATGCGCTTGTACAGCTCAATCTCGCGCTCGGTACGTAAGTAGTTGATGCTATCCGCGTACATCTGCTGGTTGTACCCAGCTTCTTTGTCCATGCCGTCTGCAATCAGCCATGCAGCCGCGATGGACATTGCCATCATGATGACGACTCCTGCAAGCATTAAGCTCGCTTTCTTTAATAGTTGCATATAGCATCATTTCCTTTCGAGTCGGCTAATCCATACTTCTTAATTACGGGCATTTCTTTTTTTATTATTTTTGGAATTGCAAAATTTGAAATTCTTTTCAACCTCCTTTCAACTTGTTCAGCCGTCAGGTCACGGCAAAACTCATCATTGATCTTTATATGTGTATTTCCGATATAATAGTCTTCTACTACCATTTTTTGTCACCTCCCATCGTACCGTGACATGTCGCAGATGGTGTAGCCGTCTGCGATGAGTGCCTCCTCATCCCAGACGTATAGCCAGCCTGTCCACTGGTTATCGCAGCTGGTATATCCAACTGCTTCGGGCGGAACGTCACCCGACCACCCGTATGTCCTGTTGTATGCCTTCTTCATTTCTTGTTCTCCTTTCCTGTATCAGCCTCTTCGGCTAGAATCCTACGAGTTACACGAGCTACGGTGTTTACTTTGCTAAACATTATCTGTAAAAAAAAGATCTCTCACTGAACAGCCTAATGCATCTGCAATCTTCCTCAATGTAAACGTTGTGGTGACCTTCGTAGTACCAGTCTCAAGCCCAATTATTAACGTTCGTGCCACATTAGACTTCTCCGCAAGTTCTTTCTGAGTCCAGCCCTTAGCATCCCTTAACTGCTTAATATTGTATTTCATTCTCACACCTCCTTTCTGTAACGCAAATAAAGTTTACCATGCTAAACATTTAATGTCAACCACATTAAACAAATTTATTGATTTTTACAGTCGAATAGTATAATATGTTAAACATCGAGAAGAAAAGGAGGTAAACATGACGCTTGGAGATATAATAAAAGAATATAGAACTAAGACAGGGATGACTATGGATCATTTTGCAGTAAAAAGCGACTTGAGCAAGGGATATATATCTATGTTAGAAAAAGGTGTACATCCTCGCAATAACAAACCTATAGTTCCATCTATTCAAACGATAGAGAAAGTTGCTATCGCTCTTGGACAATCATTTGACGCTGTATTTAACGCATTGGATGATACGCAAGAAATATTTGTTAGAAAAAAATCAGACGATGAAGATACGATCTCTTTATCAAAAATTGCTGAACCTGTACTGTATAGCAAGAGGATACCTATACTTGGTCGCATTGCAGCGGGGGTTCCAATATTATGCGATGAATATCTTGAGGGATATGAGCCAGTAGATGATGATAGAATTGACTATGCCTTGCGAGTAAAAGGTGATTCAATGTTTTCTACAATTCAACCAGGCAGCCTTATATATGTAGACCAGGATGGTGAGATTACAAATGGCTCTATCGTAGTAGCGCTAATCAATGGTGATGATGCTACTGTAAAACGATTCTACAAATACAGTGATGATGAAATCGTACTTCGAGCAGATAATCCGAATTACGGAGAACGCACTTACTCAGCTAAAGACGTAATGATACTTGGAAAAGTACGCAAGTCTGTAAATTGCTTTGATTGATTAAGTTGTAGGTGTATATAAATGAATTATATACATATTAGCAAAAGGAGAATTAAACTTATGAGTAATGAAAATGAACAAACCGTATTAGAACTATACGAATCGATTCTACAAGTACCAGTTGTCCCTAAAAGAAAATGGTATCTTGAAACTTGGTTTATTGCGATTCTATTTGCATTCTGGTTTCTTATCGTTCCAGGTATCATTGGTATAATATTGCTCCTGTTGCAGTATTCTGGCGGCAAAAAGGCGAATGCTATATCAGAACTTGTGCGAGAAGCCGAAAAGATTAATTCCCATCCAGCATATGAGGAACGTGCGAATCGTACAAACCTGACTGCGAAGAGATGACTATTACTAACTATACAGATAGTATAACATAAAATGTGATGGCATAAAATGTGATAGTATAAATAAAAAAAGCTGCCCCGTGTTGGCGCACGAAGCAGCAAAGTTAGCATTGAACAGGCAAGCTGTACAATACGACAACCAACGTAATTGTAGCACATATGCCTTGTCTTTTCAATGCAACTACTCGAAAGATTCGAGTGGTTGAAAGAAAGAGAGGTATTTTTTATGTCATATTGTATATATCTACGGAAATCTCGCGCGGATGCAGAAGCAGAAGCGCACGGTGAAGGCGAAACGCTTGCAAGGCACGAGCGATTGCTGATTGAACTTTCGAAGCGCCAACATCTTAATATCACAGAAATATATAGGGAAATAGTCTCTGGCGAGACTATCGCAGCTCGCCCAGTTATGCAGCGACTTCTTGCGGAAGTCGAGCAGTGTATTTGGGATGGGGTGATTGTTATGGAAGTAGAGCGCCTTGCTCGTGGCGATACAATAGATCAGGGCTTGATGGCTCAAACTTTTAAATATTCGGGCACTAAAATTATCACGCCGCTGAAGACATATGATCCAAGCAATGAATTCGACGAAGAATATTTTGAATTCGGACTGTTTATGTCGCGTCGTGAGTATAAGACAATTAATAGACGTCTGCAGGCAGGGCGAATTGCGGCTGTAAAAGAGGGGCGGTATATTGGTGCATATTCTCCATATGGCTATAAGCGAGTAAAAATTGAAAATGGAAAAGGTTTCACTCTTGAAATCGACGCAGATCGTGCCGATGTAGTAACGCTTATTTTCTCGTTATTTGTCTATGGTGAAACATTCACAGATGGATCTGTCGCGCGATTGACTATACAAGAGATTGCTCACAAGCTAAATGAGCTAAAGATTAAACCGATTTCTCAAAATTACTGGAGCAAGACGACCATACGCTCAATAATCACAAACCCAGTGTACGCTGGAAAAGTACGATGGGGGTGGCGTAAAACGAAAAAGAGCATGGTTGATGGGAAGATGACTGCAAAGCTTGTCAGAAATTATAGTGATGATTGTATAATTGCAGATGGCCTTCATCCTGCAATTATTGATATGGATACATTTAATGCCGCTCAAGAAACTATAAATGCCGTACAAGTGCCACCCGTCAATGTGAATCGCACATTGAATAATCCACTCGCGGGGCTTATTATCTGCGGGAAATGTGGCCGTCATATGCAATACTATAGAGGATATGGCAATAGAGCCGATTTCATCTCATGTGTAAATCGCGAATGTGACAACATCAGCGTCCAATTTGAAATTCTTGAGAAGCGCGTACTCGATACGTTGAATGATTGGGTGAAAGAATATACTTTAAAATATGAGCAAGTAGCTGATGAACGAAATACATCCCTTGAAGTAACTCATGCGTCTTTAAAGCAACTCGAAGCGGAAGTCCAAAAACTTAAAACGCAACTTGATTCAGTTTATGATTTTTTAGAACAAGGTATATACACAACAGAGCAATTCCTAGATCGTTCACTTGCAATTAACACGCGCCTAGAATCTTTAAAAAGTGATCGCGACGCACTCAAAAATGAATTAAAAATAAAAACGTCCGCAGTAGTCGATTATACGCAGATTCTCCCTCATACAGAAAAGGTGCTTGAAACATATAATTTGCTGAAAACGGCAGCTGAAAAGAATACTTTGCTAAAAGAAGTTATTGAAAAAATTATCTATACAAAAGACGTAAAGGGACATCGAAACGGAAAACGCTCAGATATTTTTAATCTAGAATTGTACCCCAAATTACCTAGAAGACATTGAGCATAGACATCTCTATTTATCGCGATGTATCAATGTCAATCTGTTATCATTTTGAAGTGGTGTGTAACACGTGTGTGTACAAGAAATGACAGTAAGCAGATACAAAAGGAGCCACGGAGCTCGAATCTCCATGGTTCCTTTGCATCAAAATCAAAGCGCCGCATATTCCCGAATCACATCCTCAATATCCGTATCGGCCTCAAGCTCCGCAAGTAGATGTCTCGACGGATTCGAAAGCGTCTCCGCGCGTTCAAACAACGGCTTTAAAAAAATCTCCTCCCCAAGATGTCGCTCTTTCAGCCCATCGTAAGCAAGTTCCAGAATCTCAAGCAATAATCCGCGTAGAGATTCTGGTTCGACAAACGCCGGATAGGCGCGTCTGTTGAACAATTTACGAAGTTCGTGTGCCGTATAACCATGGTTATAAATCACATGATCCTTTACCAGAATTTCAATAATTTCCTTGGTTTTATGAATCAATCCAACATGGAACGCTGCAACAGAAAACGCATCAGACATCGGCTGGCAGCACACGCTACGAAACTCAATCGTTCCGCGGAACGTCAAATCTTCAAACTTAAATGTCCGAAGGTAGGCTAAATCCTCAATCAAAGGCTCAAATTCTACAACATGTTTCTTCATCCCGTCATTGTATTCGCCGACGATGATGTCCTGTTTAAAGTACTCCACAATATTGATTGGCTCGAAATTGATATATTTGCCATTGCGCTCTGTACAATAAATGCTTGACGATGCAATATATTCGAGCAATTCTTCCGATGACTCTGGAATCTTTTCAAACATCCCCACGTTGTGCGGATTGATTCCCTGTGAGCTATTTTCCCAAAGCATATCGCGGCTACAAAGCAAATCCTCATCCTCGCCAAGCAAAATGGAATTAGAAAACAATACAGCCTTGAGTGGCTCAAGCAATGAAAATGCCTTAATGGTCGATACCAAATGCTCATATTGCACATCAAGCTGTACCTGTGATGCGCTGGAAAACATCCCATAATCTGTATGAGGGTGGAAATACATTGGAATTCGATATCGGTCATACGAAGACAGATGATTGAACAACATGCGATACCGTCCAGTTGGAATTGGAATATGCTGATTGAATTCCCGATATGGATTGATACCGATACCCGATGTCATATAATTCGATTCTTGAAGTACCTCTTGAATGAAACTATAATATTCCGTAAATCTATCATAAAGGACATTGAGATTCCGCTCTTTACCAAAAGACAGCTCGAGATTATTGTAGGAACAATCATAAGAGAGAATATCGCCATTGATGACATTTACCACAGAATAGATATCGCCTTTTTCGTCAAGCACCGCCTCACTAAAATCGAAGCGAATCATAAACCGCTTCGTCAGGTCATGCACGATGGAAAAGTCCACCGCCTCCTTCGCAAGATTGATAATTGGCATCTCAAGTTCCACCCCAATATGAAGCTCGCGCGCCTTCTTCGTTGGCAATATGTATCGATTATAGAGTAGATCTAGCACATCTTGTCTTTTCATCTGCGTTTCCTTATCCTATTATAAATCTGAGAAGCCACTGTACAAATATCGCAAATCCTCTTCGGACTCAATATATTCGTTGTCATGCGGCTTGGCTGTCTTTATCAACTCACCATCCTTATATGCTCTTACTGTATTGATTGGCACAGGCTGCCACCGCGAATCCTCACTTAAAGGAATTGTAGCAAAAATCTGCTTACCAGATTCGGCAAGTTCATAGATATAATCCTTGCTCGCAATCTCACCAAGCGCTTTACTACCACCAATCGAATTGCCATGGACATAGATATACTCAGAATCACTGAGAATCACATTGACCTTGTTGCGATTCGAAAGCCGAGCAAGCAACTGCGAAATCAAATCAAACCGTTCCTCAAAATCCAGTGGCTCATGGCTATGCATATGCTGCTTATTCATCTCATCAACAATATAAAGCAGCATGCGTTCTGTATCTGTCGAGCCCGTCTGCGTATGAAAATAATCATTCAAAATATCGCAGTTGAACATCGTCCCATTATGAATCATCGTCCATTGCCGCCCCGTCATATCAAGCTCCGTAATCGGGTGCGTATTGTTCGCATCAATCGACCCCACCGTCGCATACCGTATGTGATACATCGCATTCTTCGTCATAACAGGTCTTTCGAGCAAATGCCGCAAATATGCGCTCTCATAAGCAGGAATCGTCTCTCGTTTGATATGCACATGCCCACTATCATCAATGACAGCACTGCCCCATCCATGCTTATGAATGTGGCTTCCCTCGATGAACGTACTTAGTTCCGTATTAATCTGTATTTGTTCACTTGCCGTGACAGCAAATAATTGGCACATCGTTTCTTTCCTTCTACGTATTATTTCAGCGTCTCTATTATTACACTATGTTCCTTGTTTTTCTTATCATAATCTAGCTCCCAAGTACTGCGTAATAAATCCATTGAAGCCTTTACAAGCTTCACGATATCACCATACGCACCTTTCATTGCTGTAATAAACTCTTTTGATATCTCTTTATTTGGAATAAATACCTCTTCAGTATCAAAATCATATCCTAAATACCCAAGATGAACAAGCAGTGTAAGAATATCCTCGTAACTAGAAAATGTCACCATATCATTATGAAATGAAGAAATATCAATATGAATTCTATCACCTGCAAGCAATGCAACGATTGCTTCTCTTAGCCCATTATAATCCATATCAATATATATCTTTAGTGCATCAAAATCTTCTGTCTTATTCCAATATCCAGAAAAACGCCCCATAAGTAGCGCAGTAACCACTGACTTCGGACTGTAAATGGCAATTGTGTCCTCTCGATCAACCAATTTATAGCCATTATACCAACGTTCCATATCTTGAAGATTCATATTATATATACTACATAATTCACTTACTTCACTCTGAGTAAAACCAGTATACTTTGCTAGAGGACCTTGAAATGTCATTGAAAATTCATCAAACATATTCAACGTAGAGTACACACCATACTTCTTTATTGGCAAGATTCCCGTCATGTATGCTAGTGCAATATAGCTCCGATCTTTCAGCCATCGTCTCAAGAATGTTAAATATCGTTCATGCGCGTTTCTATTATTTTTATGAACTCTAAATACACTATCCCATTCATCAATCAATATAACAAACTGCTTGTTATATATTCTATAAACATCCTCCATCATTCGAAATAGGTTTGTATGCTCGTCCACTGGTAGTTCGGTATACTTCGTTTGAATTTCTCCGATCAATAGAGATTGAATTTGCTCGATTACAATATCCATATCATCATAATCATCAATAAAATCCTGCATATTAAGTGCAATCACATCGTACTTCCCAAAATGCACCTCAAAATTGTCATCATGGATAATTTCAAACGGTACAAAAAGTTCATGAGAACCATAAACACTATCATAATATGTAGCAAGCATATCTGCAGCGAGTGATTTTCCAAAACGACGTGGTCGACTCACACACATATAGCGTTGTTCTGTATTTACCACCGAATTTGTTGAAGCAATCAATCCAGTCTTATCTACATAAATATCACTGTTAATTGCAATCTCAAATTTTCTGTTTTGTGGATTCAGATAATGTCCCATTGGCATGCCTCCACCGTAATAAAATAGTAGCACATCATTTCTGCGCTACTACCATTATACTTCATTTTGTGTTACCTTTACCATCACAACATTATTTCAACGGGCGAGCAGGATTTCCGACAACAGTAACGGCTGTGTCAACATCTTTCACAACAACAGCGCCAGCCCCAATCGTTGAATATGCCCCGAGTCTTTTTCCTGGAATCACGACCGCACCTACACCAATATAAACGCCTTCCTCAAGCACACAATCACCCATTGCCCCAGATAACGGCATGACAGATGCGTAATCGCCCACGTTCACATCATGTCCAATACATACACCTGTATTGAGGATGCAATGATTCCCAACACACGCATTGGAATTGACCGATGTAAAATGTTGAATGATATTGCCAACGCCAATTTTTGCACTTTTCGTAATGAGTGCACGAGGGTGTATAATATTTGCAAATGTTACAAAATTTTCAAGCTTATTCGCAATTGCTTTTTTTATTCTAGGATTGGCAATTGTAATCACACAGATTGGCTTCACGTCCGTATCACGAGACAACTTCAATAAATAATCCAGATTTCCAACCACTTCAATACCATTAATCACAGTCCCAATCATAGAGGAATCGTCATCAATAAATCCAGCAATATACCATGTCTCAGATACATCGTTAATCTCCGCTATCGTATCCGCCGTCTCTCGTCCAAAATCACCCGCACCAATAATATATATATCCGTCATCCATCTACTTCCTATACTTCAATCCGCATGAAAATGCCTGAGCAACTGCTTCGCCAGGTTTTCTATATGCTCTCGCAACATTATCAAATGAAAGAATCTGCGCAACACTGTTACGCTCCTTACCAGCATCTACAAGCGTGTCATCTATTTTCACATCTTTCACCGCACCAATAAATAACGTATGCACACCAAGCTCAATAATTTCCGTTACCTCGCACTCAAGATTGATTGGGAATTCTTCAATATATGGTGCATTCACATAATCGCCTTTTACTGGTGTAAGCCCCGTCACCTCGAACTTATCAACATCGCGACCAGATACAATCCCAAAGTAATCAGCTTCTTCTACATACTTTGCAGAAGGCAGATTGATTGTAAATGCCCTTGTCTCTAGTAAATTCTCATGCGTATATCTCGATGGACGCACTGCGATTGCAATGGATTCAGGTCCAGATGATGCAATACCGCCCCATGCGAGATTGACGGCATTGGCTTTGCCGTTCTTATCATATGTGCCAACAATAAATACTGGATTTGGGAATATTTCTGTATTTACGCCTATGCTCTTTTTCATTTTTTGTTTCTCCATTCATGAAATAAATACTTTGCTTATATGCATTATACGCTATTAGATAATAAATTAGCCGAAGTGATTGTGGTGATACTTTATAGATATGATTACAGCATGAAAACGTAGCAACAAAAAGAACTTTTTTTCATGGTATTCCTCATAATCTCATTTTAGGGTATATCTTTTTCATAGCGAATATTATTTTATTAACAATCATTGTTGTGTGATAATATCCAAATAATTTACAGCCTGCTAGCACAATTCTTTGAAAAAAAGAACTCATCTTATTAAAAATATCATCATGGGCTTTAATATATTCAATCACCTGTTTTCGATCAGAACGTTTCAATATTCCAGCTTGAATACAATAGAAGAGATACTTTTTCTGTAAATCTGAAATTAAAAAAGCTACCGCGCCATTATTATTTTCTTCAACATAGTTATCGTAATACGCCCACCACCTATAATATCCACTGAGTGAATTTATCATCTTAGATGCAGTCGGATTTGCAGTCAACGAACCGTCTCGTTGTCTTCTATAATAATAAGCAAATATTTCTTTTTCGGCATATATTCTCTTTGCAAAAGTTGTCGCATGATAAAAAAAATCGGTATCCTCAGCATAACGCATTGTTATATCAAAACATATATTATTATCCATAATTAAACTTTTTCGATATACAGTTCTTCCAACAAGAACAATCTGATTGCCATTATTTCTAAATAAATCTGCTAATATTTCTACTGCACTGCCACCTTCTACTATATCATCTGTATATTTAATAGGTACTGGTATTGCTTCTGTGATCGTGTCACGAAAGTTATAATGACCTTCACATAATATATCAATATTTGGTCTTTTTATCAATACATTATAAATTTGATTAAGATAATTCTCACACATTAAGTCATCTGAATCAAGAAAAATAAGAAATTTACCATTTGCGTATTTAATACCAACATTTCTGGCACTTGAAAGACCACCATTCACTTGAGTAATTAATTGAATATTATCATATTTTTCAATATATTTATTTGCAATGCATGATGAATTATCTGTTGAACCATCATCAACAATAACAATTTCAAAACTATCAAATTTTTGAGATATAATACTATCAAGACATTGCTTAAGATATTTATCGACATTGTACATTGGCACAATTATACTAAAATATGGTTTCAATAACATTTCGTACTCCTCGCGAGTTTATGTTGTTTGCGGATTAAATCCTTAAAAAGTTGTATTTGATACTAACTATATCCTCAATATCTATCTTCGCTTTATACCCAGCATGATTCACAGGATTCATCACGATTTTATTTGTAATTTTATGCATCATATTTAATCACCTTTCAATCAATTTTGTTATACAACTTTTGCAAGTTGAAATTATCCCACACCATCTATATATTTAAAAATTTATATCCACAGCATCAAAAGAATCATTCATAATAATTGCACGATTCGCTCTATGCTTTGCGCCATTTGTTGTTCTGAATGATCAAATAAAAACTTATTAAATGCAATTTGGCTTATCTCTGTTGAAACCAATACTAATTCATTAAAATTGCAGATTAATAATATTAATTCATCAATACAGTCAGCAGTTCGAACTACTGGTGCATATCTCCTTTGAAAATCACATAGCATCGCCGTAGGGCTACCAATTACATATTTACTATTGGACAATGCTTCAATCACTGGGCCACTAACTGAAATAAAATCATCGCCATTTAAAGAAATTACTGCTTTACATGATGCAATAAAAAATTTATATTCTGTAAAATCTAAGTGTGATGAGATCACCGTAAGATAGCCATTATCATATGTAATACCTGATGATTTCAATAAAACTTTAATGCCTGCTTTCTTAAAACAATTATGACGTTTTTCATATTCTATAATATTATTTATATATTGCTCAGATCCACTTGCCGACAATGCAACGAAATCATAAATCTCGTATGATTGATTTGACTGAACTTGAAATCGTTGAATCGGAAATGGTAGGATCGTTACTAATTCCTTATTTACATGATAGATATCTATTAGCTTCTCTGATAGAAATAGCTCAGATACAACATGAAAAACATGATTCCGATAAAAGGAAAATAGAAAACGGCAAAAACGCTTTCTAAGTTCAGATATTGTTGCATGATGAATACAAATATAACCGTTTGAAAGTTTTGAAAATATGCCTAAATATGTAAAAGTTATTACATGAATCGTTGCAAACACAATTGCGTCGGCTTTATATTTCCGTTGGACAGCCCGTGCGATTCGTAACCTTTTAATGATTTCATATTTCTTTTTTCTTAATTCAACTAAAACTGTTATAAATATGATCCATTTCCTCAACAGATTTCTGTTTGGTATGCTCTTTTGCAACTATTAATCCATTCTGAATCAATTTATGGCATAGCGCATGGTCATATATCAAGCTTAACACCTGATTGGAAAAATCTAATATAACATGTTCCCATGGAATTAGAAATCCGCTTTCGCCATTTCTAATTAAATCTTTATGACCTTTGGTTGTTGTCGCGACAACAGGAACTCCTGATGCCATCGCTTCCAAAATATTAATACCTTGTCCCTCATTTAATGATGAAGCAACATTGATATCACACATTGGAATTAGTACATCCACATCATTTCGAGGTCCAAGAAAATCTACAATATCATCCACGCCAAGCTGTTTTGCCATTGTTTGGTAGAAACCATCCATACCATCTCTACCCACTAAAAGTAATCTTACATTTTTGTGCTGTGCTCTTACTTTTTTTACGACTTCCAATAAGAGTCCTTGATTTTTACGCTTACTGAGTTCTGCAACATATATTAATAATAACTCTTCCGAAGAATAACCCATCTGAATGCGAGTTTTCACACAATCTTCTTTTGCGCGTGGATAGAACCGTTTCTCATCATATCCAACACCAGAAATCAAATATGTTTGTCGAGAATGAAACTTTGTCTTTGCAATATCATAATCTTCATTATTGATTGTAATCAACCCATCAGTAAAACGTGATAAAAACTTTTCTATTGGATAAAAAATCATCCATGATACTTTGGGACCACCACTATAAAATTGAAATCCATGAGCTGTATATAATACATTTAATCCATATTTACGGTATTTCTTTCCAACAACCCTAGTAAGAACACCACCAACAGGAGTATGACCATGAATAAGAGTAAAATCATTGATATCCATAATCCTTTTCAACTGCAACGATGCACGTATATTTTTTAATGAAAAAGGACTTCTTTGAATATCAATATTATATTTATGATCACAAAAAGGTATAATATCTGCACCTAAATCCTGACCATTTACAGGAATTGTCACGCCGTTTGCATCTTTAATATCTCCCGAATTAGCAGCGACAAAAGTTTCATAACCTTGCTTTTTAAACCATTGAAGATATGGAAGATGAAAAGCTTTAAT
>JAISJM010000189.1 GCA_031261525.1 Eubacteriales Family XIII. Incertae Sedis bacterium | reverse complement strand
TTATTTTTGATCCTACTTTAATGTATATTGGATATGTACTTGTATTTGCTATTGTTAATATTGGCAGATTTGTGCTATACAAAAAAAATAAAGAACGTTCTCCTAAAAAATAGTTTTTTTACTTGATTTTCAGATATCACTTTTGCTTTTTTATAATATAATATAAACGATAAAACATATTATTATGTAAGTAGCATGTATGCGAATCAATTATAGTTCAGGATTGTATTTTACACATAATCAAAAAAGAGACCGCGCTCGATGCAGCGCGGCCTCCGTAGTAAGGAAGTAGAACTTATATAGTAGTTAGGGATTACCTATTTACCAATTGTGTCAACATTTTCCAATGTCACCAATTGGAATGGAATGAACGTGATGATATCAACGCTTTCGCCATCGATGAGTTTGAGTGCGACATCAAGACCGCCTTGTGCTTGACCGACACCATCTTGGAAGACCGTTGCGCTCAACCCACCTTCTTTCAAAGATAGTTTTGCGTCATTTGTTGCATCAATACCAACGACAGGCAGCTCGTCCGTTGTCTTGCCGACAGCTTTCATCGCTTCGATTGCGCCGAGTGCCATCTCGTCATTGTTGGCGATGACGACATCGACATGTTTGCCTGTGCCGAGAAATGTCTGGAATACCTGCATTGCTTTGGCGCGGTCGAATTCCGCTGTATCTTCAAAGACCATGTTGACATCGAAGCCCGCGTCTTTCAGTTTTGCAATCGCAGATTCAGATCTTAGAATGGTTGCGGGATGACCCATTGTGCCTTGAAGTAGTGCGACATCAAGCGTCTTCGGATCTTTATCAGCAAATAATTCAGAGATGAATTCACCTTGGAATCCGCCCGATTCATTCTCATCAGAACCGACTCCGACATATTTATTTGCTTCAAGTTGATCTTCATCGGGAAGTCTGTTGATGTAGATGAGTGGGACATCGCCCGCCGCAGCGTTCATGCTCTCGGCAGGCGCGGTATCAACTGGAAGCACAACGATTGCCTTGCAGCCCATGCTTACCATCGTCTGAATTTGGTCAATCTGTCGCTGAACATCTTTCTGTGCGTCCTGTGCAACGAGTTCAACACCCTGTTCTTCCGCATATTTTCTGATGGCAGCGTCAATTCCTGACATGAAAGTATCTGTTCTGTCCGCACACGAAAATCCAACTTTGACAGCCTTGTCGCCGTCACCATTTGATGATGAACTGGAATCCGCGCTGTTATTCTTAGAACAACCGGCAAATGCCATCGCTGCTACCATTGCAATGATGAGCAATATTGATACACTTAATTTCCTCATTTTATTTTCCCCTTTTCATTCCATTATTTACTGATTGTTGCGTTCAGTGCATCGATTGATGTAAGAAGTCCGGCCTCTACGCTCATTGTCAAATCTTCCATCTCCAAAGATACGTCGCCCTCATATCCACCCATTGATAGAACGGAGAAGAACTCTTTCCACCATTGTAAATCTTTACCACAGCCCACCGCAACATAATTCCAGTTGCGGTCTGCAGGATGATCGACTGGCTTTGGTTCTAGAATGCCATTTGTATCGACATTTCCGCGCTCAAGCCTTGCGTCTTTTCCATGTACATGGAAAATGGTACCTTGAAGTGCTTTTGCGGCGGCGATTGGATCCGCGCCGAGAACCATCATGTGCGATGGATCTAAGTTGATGCCGATGATTGGATCTGTGGCTTCGCGGAGCTTCAACATTGTCTCCGCAGACCAGACCATTGTGCCTGGAAATTCTTCGATTGCAATCTGTTCAATGCCATGTTTTTTGCAATGCGCTGCATAATCTTTCCAAAACTGTATGGTTACTTCCCATTGATATTCATAGGCTGGCGTCATAAAATCAGGCCACGAGATTGTTGATGTAATCCAATTTGGAGTTGTATCTGTCTCATTCCCTGCTGGAAGTCCCGCCATTGCAACGATTTTCTTTACGCCGAGCAGACCTGCAAGTTCTGCGACGTCGTACATGGATTTCTTATATGCCTCACCCGTTTCGGACGGCCAGAGTGGGTTACAAGATGTGTTTAGTGCGCTGATTCTCATACCGCGCTTATCTAATTCAGCGAGAAAATCAACTCTTTTCCCTTCGTCAGCGAGTAATTCCGCTGTGTTTACGTGCTTTCTTGCGCCCCAGCCGCCTGCGGACATCTCCACCGCGTCAATTCCAAGCGACTTTACATGGTCTAGCATATCCGTGTATGACAGATTTGCCAATACATCTGTACATAGTGCGAGATTCATCATTTTATTTACCCCCTATTTATACGCAACCCATGTGCTCCCTGCATCTGCAGATTTCACGCAATTTGTAATCCAGCGAATGCCTTCGATACCGTATTCGAGGCTTGGATATACTAAATGATCGAGCGTCTCTTGGTCGCCGCGCCTTTTTGCATCGATTGCAATGGCAAATTTTAGATAGATGTTTGCCCAGCTTTCGGGAAGACCTTCTGCGTGGAGTGCGCCGAGACGTTCATATTCATTGCATTCTGGATAGAGGTAATCCATTGCGCGAATCATTGTCTGGATTGGCTCGCCCTGAACTTCGTATGTGAGTTCGTTTGGTTGGTTATCTCTCCACTCGATGCTCGCTTTGGAGCCGATGATTCGGATTCTGTGACCGTTCATACAGCCTGCGTTTACAGATGAAGTCCAAAGTCTACCGACGGCGCCGTTTGTGTAATGCATGAGCACATAGGCGTTGTCTTCGAGTGGTTTTCTGGATTCGATGAAACTCTGTCTGTCGCAAAGCAACTTTTCAATCTTGAGATCTGGACAGATGAGCTCGGACATAAAGAAGGTATGTGTTGATAAGTCGCCGAGTACAAAGGACTTGCCCGCAATTTTTGGGTCGACTCTCCATTTTTGACCTTCTGCAAACTTATCACCTGCGTCTGTCGCATTAAATCCGTGGGTATATTGAAGTTCAACCATGCGAATGTCGCCAAGATCACCATTTTGCACCATTTGCCTCATCTGAAGCAAGAGTGGATGACCTGAGAACCCGTAAGTTACACCGACGATGAGCCCTTTCTCGTCCGCGAGTTTCTGAATCTCTTCACCCTCGGATACTTCAAAGAAGAGTGGCTTCTCACAGATTACATGGAGACCTGCATTCAATGCAGCCTTTGTAATCTCGAAATGTGTGCTGTTTGGTGTCGCGATGGACACGACCTCTACGCCATCTTCTCGCTTTGCTTCCTCTTGAATCAGTGTCCTATAATCAGGATAGCTTCTTGAACCATCAACACCAAGATTTTCCGCGAATTCACGACCACGCGCTTCATCGATGTCAAATGCTGCTGCAACAAGTTCATAAGCCGTGTTGTCTCTGAGTGCGCCAAGCCTGTGTTTGTAGCCAACATTGCTCGTACGTCCGCCACCAATCATCGCCCATCTTAAAGGTCGCTCGATTTTTTTCTCCCCAATTAACATTTTGATTCCCTCCATTTTTTTTATTATCATTCCTGCGATCTTGCATCATGTGTCTTGCAATCCCTTACCTTATGAACACATTATATGCTCCGAAACGCACTTATTAAATCGGGAATCCTGTGATAATATTCATAGATATTGCTATCTTGCAAATGTCGCAATATCGCGTATTTACATAGTTTATAAGATTTAGACTTGTAAAATTACATAAAATGCGGTATATTTTATTCATCAAGTTTGCGGTAAATTCATGTATCTTGCTACTATTTTAATATAATAAGCGGAGTAAAAGAAGAGCACAGCAGATTGGAGCGATATGAAAAGTGTAGATTCTGGTGTAAAAAGTCATTCGACATGTTTTGCATTTACACCATCGGAGATTGCGAAAGGGCTATACCTTTATCCGACATGGATTGGGCATTATTATTGTACGACTGATTATTTTATGAATCGAGATTTCTTCCCCGATTTGCTGCTTGTCTATGTGCGCAAAGGCGAATTCTATGTGGATTATATGGGGAATCATTACACGGCTGAAAAGGGTGACGTCTTTTTTATCGATTGCCAGCAGCCGCACCATTATTGGGCGTCCAATGATCTTGAATTTTTATATATTCACATGAATGGCTCCAATTCACACGAGTTAGCGCATCACATCATCGCCCACCACGGCATCTTATACCAAGGTGACAACGCGCGCGCAATTGGCAAGCAACTTTATTCTATTGTAGAACAATGCGAAAAAGACGAAGTCATTGCCGCATCTGATTTCTCGCTTCTATGCTATCGCCTGCTCATGCTACTTATGCGCAAAGGCGATCCCGAGGAAGGTGAAGCAAATCCAATCGATGAATCGATAAAATATATCCGTGAAAATGTCGGCAAGAAAATCACGCTCGACGAACTCGCGGATAACATAGGATTGAGCAAGTATCATTTTTCGCATTTGTTCAAGAAACAGACAGGCTATGCACCAATGGAATACGTCATCAGCACGAGGCTTGATCGCGCAAAGATATTATTAAAGACAACCTCCCAAAACGTGACGGAGATTGCCTATGAAGTCGGATATGAAAATGTCGGAAGTTTTATCAATTTATTTGTGAATAAAGAGGGAATCTCGCCATCAGCATTTCGAAAGACTGTGAATACGAAGAGGACGTAATAGAAATTAGAAATATTAGGGGCATTTGAGACATTTGCATAAGATATAAAATTAGCACTTACACCATGGAACTTTTTTCTGCTATAATGGATATCGGCTAATTAAATATTGCACGATTCATTTCCAAACGACACATGTAGTGCTTTTCGCACGTAAATCGGTAACGGTACAAAGGAGACTTTGTATCGTTATTTTTTTGCCATCGTGCAACCGCTATCTAACTTTTTTCAAAAAAAATAAGGAGTAATAACACAATGCAAAACATCAAAAGTCCAAAACTGATTGTAGCAGTCGTCGCATTCGCTGCATTCCTGGCAACATTTAATGATACATTTCTAAATGTTGCATTTGCACCCATCATGACAGATCTTCATGTGGATGCGGCTACGGTCCAGTGGCTCGTCACGGGCTATATGCTCGCGGCGGCAGTCATGGTTCCCGTGTCGGCGTTTGCGTATCGCAGTATCGCAACGAAGCCTTTGTTTCTATGCACATCGGGGCTGCTCATCGTCGGTGGTGTCGTCGGCATCGCGTCAAATACGTTCCTTCTACTACTGATTGGTCGTATCATACAGGGTCTGGCAGCAGGCATGTTGATTCCGATTGCGATGAATATCACACTCGAAGTAGCGCCTCGCGAAAAACTCGGAACATACATGGGCGTCATGGGATCGATGATTTCGCTTGGACCTTCTGCGAGTATCATCTTTGCGGGATTCCTGCTTTCTTTCTCCGATTGGCATGTACTTCAGTGGATTATTACGGGGCTCGCAATCGTATGTTTCTTATTCGGGGCATTCTTCCTGCCAAATGTTGCAACATTGACGCACCCCAAAATGGATGCCATATCTGTCGCATTCGTCAGTATTGCACTCATCGGCATTCTTTATGGCATTTCCACGATATTTACAGCGCATTTTGTGGTTGCAATCATCGGAATCGTCATTGGTCTCGTATTCTTGATTTTATTTGTAACGCGCCAAACAAAACTAGAGCATCCGCTCATCGATTTGAGACCACTGAACGTCAGACCATTTAAACTTGGCGTCTTAATCAACATGATTTCGCTCATTACCATCTTTGCTATGAATATCGTCATTCCAATCTTTATGCAAAGTGTGCTCGGCGTATCGTCGTTTGCGGCGGCACTTACGTTGTTCCCCGCGATTGGACTTTGCTGTATCCTCTCGCCGATTGCAGGTCGTATCTACGATAAACATGGCGCGCGCATCCTTTTGCCATTGGGCTTTATCCTAACTTGCGTGTTCAGTGTCATGGTATCGTTATTTATCAGCAGTGGTTCCATGTTGGCATTGGCTCTGCTTTATCTACCAGTGATCGGAGGCTCTGCCTTTATTATCGGGCCCGTGCAAAGTCTTGCGCTTTCCCATTTATCGCCTGAACAAAATCCACACGGCGTCACGATTCTGAGTACAGGATTCCAGATTGCGGGCTGTATCGGTACATCTTTGCTTACGGGTGTGTATTTCAAAGTGTCAACAATGACTGCAGCTTCTGGCGCATCGATGAGTGAAGCTGGGCGCATCGGATTTTTGTCGGCGGGTATCCTCACGGCGGTATTTGCATTTGTGGGAATCGTACTTGCAATACAGATTGGACGATATTCTAAACCAGCGTCAACGCAGCATGCCTCATTCAAACTGAAAGATATCATGAAGAAAGATGTCTTTGCACTTTCGAAAGATGACAAAGTCGCAGATGCGTTGGCTTTGTTCGTCGAAAAACATATCTCAGGCGCACCGATTGTAGATTCTGATCATAAAGTCGTTGGTTTCGTCTCTGATGGTGATATCATGCGCTATTTATCGGAACAACATGCGGCATTTACAAGCCCTTGGTCGATTGTTGCCGAGCGGGAAAATGACGATTTTGATTCGATGCTGAAAAATGTCATGGCATTGACGCTGGGCAAAATTGCAACGCATCATGTCATAACGGTTGATGCAGATTCGAGCATCGGCAATGTCTGTAGCGTGCTGATTAAGCACAATTTGAGAAAAGCGCCCGTCGTTGAGAATGGACATATGGTCGGTGTCATCAATCTATCCAATGTGAGTCATTATTCGATGCGCGCTTATCTGGACGGTGCCAGCGCGTAAATTGGATTCGGTTGGTTCCGACTAATTCGCCTAGCTGACTCGCATTTAAAATGATTTTATGCAAAGATGCATCATCTTTTAATGATGTGACTTTTAGTACACGATTTTTAATTGCACGACAAAGAGGCTGTCTCCTATTATTTTGAGACAGCCTCTTTGCTTTATGGTGGTGCACACATATTATTACATGTATTATTTTATTTACATGCTCATTTTAACTTCTATCCCTCAAGAAGGGCTTCTTTACTGCGATCGACAATCACATGATAGTGATGCATGACGAAACGTGCGATTGGTTGAGCAAGTAGCGCTTCAACAATAAATGAAATCGCGCAATTTCTCGGCCAACGATAGATGAAATGCTGAATCGGTTCTAGGCTGATCTCTTTACTTGCAATCCACATTGCGACAATCGTCAAGACAATTGACATCATAAAGACACAACATAAGATATTGACAATGATATGTGCATTGAAACTATCTGTCGGCAAGATGATTTTGTTTGTCAGCCATTGTGCTGGTTTATTTGTCAGCAATACAAGTACAACGACGCAAATCCAGATAAATGGTAAAATCTTGAGGACAGATGCCCAAGTAGCGAGACTGAAGCCTAGTTCAAGCATTGTAATCAGCGGCGCGATGATGTTGACGGAGATGATGGAGATAATCATCATAAACATAAAATACTCGCGCTTTCCGCGGGGAAGCCTCATGTGAAATTTGTGATGTTCGTGTTTGTGCATTTTTTCGTTTCCTTTTCTTTTCTTTCTTCCAATTAATATACATCTAAGCGATAAGCGCAATATGCGCAAAAAAAGAAATGCGTAGAATTCGGTTGGAATTCTACGCATTTCTGCTGCCAATAGAGTCATTATATCATAAAATTTAATTCTACGTAAGTGGATTTTTTGTAAATGGGCGATGGTGGTCTATGGTAAGTCGATAGCAAGCTGCCAGAGTTCAAGCTTTCTTCAACAGTTTCGCACAAGTCATCCCAATGGCCACGCCAAGCAAACTGAGTGCAAGATTTAGTGCAACATTTCCCGTCGCAAGAAAAATCTTTCCCTCTTGAAACAGATTCACCGTCTCCAAACTAAAGGTTGAAAAGGTACTCAATCCGCCGAGAAAACCTGTTGTAAGGAACAATTTTGTATGTGGATTCAACGCGGTTGACTGCTGCTCGATCCCGATGATAAATCCGATTAACAGCCCTGCCAAGACATTGGAAATCAAGGTGCCGAATGGCAATTGAAACGAAAACTGATTGGCAAGTTTGGTAAACCCAAAACGCAAACATGAACCGAGAAAACCACCCATTCCAACCACCAAAAACTCTGACATTTTCATCTACATACCCTTTCACTGCGAGTCCATTCTCTATCGCATATTACATCTTTATTTCTATTATTATTCACTCTAGTTGATTATATCAGAAATCATTCTGTTTTGTGATATAATATGGGCAATTATTAGAATCTATTGAAATGATTTGTTTATTTAAAGTTTGCAACAAATTTGTAATTGAAAGGCAATAAAAAGATGGGAAATGTAGAAAAAACTGAAACTGGTCACAAGATGTTTTCTGGCGTAGCTCCCCAATATAAAGAGAGATTTGAAGAGGAGCGACTCGCAACCAATATTGTACGCATGCACGGCTTCGCCATTTATATCATTGCCTTACAAGTTTTTCTACAAGTAATGAATATCCTCTTTCCGCAATTACCTGGAGAGGGACTCGATATTCCAATTACGAACTATATCATTCTCTCGCTGCTGACATTGGTTGTGGGTATCGTTTACGTAATCTTACTGACATTTGCCAAGCGAAATAAGATTAAAAGTAGAAAAGTGAAGGCGTTTCTTGTGCAAAGTCTTCTCTATATTTACTTCTTTATCCAACTGACTTTCTGCACCCTGAATATTCTGTCCATTCAAGGTGTCAATAGCAATATCATCATGATTCTCATGATTGGCCTCATACCAATCTTGCCTGAGCGCCAAAGCACCATCAGTATTCTGTCATCGTTCGTCTATGTGCTACTGCTCATGTATTTTACGAGGGGCATCGTCAACTCCGAAGGTCTATCCTCTTGGGATAATTTTGTCTATACGGATATGCGCGCCAACCTCATCATCATCACGGGCATCACCATTTTTATCTCCGTATTTATCTACAATATGTATGTATCAAATTTTACAAAGAGTGTCGCCTTGGAAGAAGCAAACGAGGGACTCGAAGATACGGTACGAGAGCGTACAAAGAAACTTGAAGAGAAGACGATTGCCGCCGAGGCTGCATCGAGAGCGAAAAGTCGTTTCCTCACGAGCATGAGTCATGAGATTCGCACGCCACTCAACGCAATTATCGGAATGAGCCAAATTGCCAAGAACGCACTTACGAAAGAAAAAGCAGATGATTCCGTCGATGAGATTCAGTATTCTGCATCTCATCTATTGATTATTTTGAATGACATCTTGGATATGTCCAGTATTGAGTCTGGTGAAATCATATTAGATGAAGAAAAGTTCAGATTTAAACACGCCATGGAAGAAATCTCCGATATAATCAAAGCAAAAGGAAGCGACCGCGGAGTGACATTTGTAAGTAATGTCAACGAACTAGATGAGCATGTCGTCATCGGTGACAATGGAAGACTCAGGCAAATATTGCTCAATATTCTAGACAATGGTATCAAATACACGCAGCCAGGCGGTGAGGTGAACTTTGAAATCAACATCGTGACAGAAGATGGAGATGGCAGTAATGGTAATGATGGGAATGGTGGTAATCATTCCAGTAGCGCGCACAATCCATTTATCGATGCTCAGTTTATCATCAAAGACAACGGACCTGGAATCACCGATGCACAGCTTGCAGAATTGTTTGTGCCATTTGAGCAAGGCAGTAGCGACAGCATGAAGCATGGCGGTGTCGGACTCGGACTTGCAATCAGTCAGAGTTTGGTCGAACTCATGGGCGGTAAGATTTCCGTACACACCGTCCTTGGGAAAGGGTCGACATTTGCCTTCCGCGTCCATCTTCCAATATCCGCAGATGAGGAAGTTGACAATGAGCTGACGATTCCTGACCTGACGGGAAAACGAATCTTGATTGTTGATGATATCGAAATCAACCGCGCTATCCATTCGGGGCTACTTGAAGACACGCATGCGCAACTCTACGAGGCAGTTGATG
>JAISJM010000183.1 GCA_031261525.1 Eubacteriales Family XIII. Incertae Sedis bacterium | reverse complement strand
TAACCAACACGACAATAACTTCAACAAGCGTAAAGCCCTTCTTATCCTTTAGACCCTTCTTAATGTCCATCTGTCTCTTCAAAATTGCGTTCATGTTTTTTCTCCTTTATTAATTTAATTAAGGAGAAATATGCGATTTATTCGCGACAAAAACGTGATTTTTCTATATATTATTATATCAAACAGCTATATGTCAGCAATAGGATTACGTGCACAGACTTTACATATACAGACTTAAATAGGCAGTAACAATTGTATCTGACCACAGATATGCGGCAAAGATGCCAAGCGCAAGAAATGGACCGAACGCAAAATGTCCGCCTCGTTGATTTTTCTTTGATACAAGTAGATAGACTGCATAGACGCCGCCCGTAATGATTCCGATGAATGTCGCTAGGATGACACCTTGAATCCCCAGTAATAATCCTGCGGCTGCCATCAATTTGATGTCGCCACCACCGAATGCGCCAGGAATAATCATCGCGAGGATGAACATTGGAACGGAAATGATGACAAATGCGATGAGTCTCGACTTTAAGCCGATTCCAATAGGTACAAATAAAATCGTAAGAATTGCGAGGATCAAGATGCATAGGTGAAAGCGGTCAGGAATCTCTTGTGTATCCATGTCGATTAACGAAAGCGTGAAGAGTACGCAGAACAGCAAGAAACTGACTACCCATAAAATTAATGGTAGCCAAGCAATCGTGAACTCATGTAAGGGAATAAACCCTGTTTCAAAGAGCGAGCGAATCGGATTGTACCCGCCATCCGCAAGTGAGGTCTCGCCGAAACGATGTAACAAACTGCCAATTGACGTATTATCAGCGAGGTCAGTACCCGCCACAACATCTGTTCCAATATAAAATAGATTCGTAACAATATCATTTACTTTTCCATTGGCAAGATAGACACCATAGACAGCATGATTGATTAACTCCTGAATTACATTGAAGTACAAAAACAAACCCAGTCCGACAATACCCGTAATCGACTCAACAATCGCATAACGCCAAGAGATGGGCTGCTTACAATAGCGACAGCGGCGACCTAGGCCGAGGAAACTAAAAATTGGAACGAGATCTAGTGGATGCAATCGATGATTACAATTTGGACAAAAAGAATAGCCCCTTGCGGCGCTAATCCCTTTTGGTATTCGATAAACAAGTACATTTAAAAAACTCCCGATGGAAGCAGATACTAAAAATACCAAGATATACATAATGATTAGATATACAGTCATACCTCACGACCCTCTTAATTATTTCATAGCATTATTATGCTGCAACTAGATGACTTTGGATATAATGAATTAAATCAATTACACCAGACACGGAATTATCAAATTGTGGTAATATAAACACCGTGATTGCGAGTGTTGCAATGATAATAAAGACAATTGTCAATATTGCAATTAAAAATCGCACCAAAATATTGGGGCCACTTTTCTTTCTACTTATTTTTGTTGACCCATTCGTAGTGATGTTATCCGCCATGCTCTCACCTCCAAAAGAAATACAAATCTATTAACGTGTTCGTCTCCTATGCCTTAATGTATTCAAATAAATAATTGCGATAAGAATTGCAAATATGATAAAGAATCCTGCTGCCCATATCGTCATCACAAATATATTTTCGATATAAGTTGTAACCAACTCGTATAGTGGCTTATTTAAGATACCTAAGCGACCAATAATATTTGAAAATAATACGACGAGCGAGGCTACAAGAAGCACGAGACCCGCGGATAAAAAGGAATATGATACATATGGCACTGCACGATATTTCTTCTTATGTACACCAAGCAAAAATGCAATAACAACTAAAAATAATAAACCAATGCCGATGAATCCAAAAATCATCAGCCCCTGCAGTTTATGCAATGCGGTGTATAGTTGCGTTGTAAAAGGTGTCGTTACTTCTAATCTATAAGTTTCTTTGCATAAATCAGCTAGATAACTCACAGCTTCATCGACTTCTGGTGTAATCTCATCCCCTTGGGCTTTCGCATAATCAATCATCGATACATAGATATCTGTACGGAATTTATCCACGTTGGCACCAGACGAATTGGGATTGTATAATTTATTAAGCTCACTAACCAAGTCCTGTCTGAGGTCTAAATCAGTAACTTTACCACTAAAGAAACTCTCTTCAAATCCGCTTGATTGACCATAGGATATAAAACTATTGTCAATTTCATCTTTTACAAGTGTGACGTAATTGCTTTTATCCACTTGCGTCTTCATATATTGATCGTTTAAAAGGGTTGCTTGGACAATAACCAACACCGTGAGTAGGACAAGGACTGTAGATAATACAAATGCCAATAGTGTTGAAACGACCGCTTTTGCTCTATGTCTTTGATTATAATTACCATGAAGCGAGGGATTGTCTTGATGAGACGCCAAACGACTCACACTATCTGGCTCACCAGTGATGAACTGCTCCATCTGATTATTATTGTACTCCGTCATCTGCGCCTCCTTCTGTTTGTTCACCAGCACTCACTGATGTAGGAGGAATCAACCCGATTGGATCTGCACTTTTCTCTGCATTTAATGTGCCGTACACAAAAACTCTAAATGGAGTAGCCCCCACTTGAGTCCATCGTTTACAGGTATATAAGATGATATTGTCCTCATCTTTCAGGAGGTCAACAGCAGCTTCATCATCAAATCGAGCGACTTGTTGTCCCGTAATCGTGTAATAGTACGTACCATAAGGTGTTGTAAATGTAATTTCATCACCAACTTGCACATCGGGCAATGTTTGAAAAAAGGAATCATTGTGTGCGCCACCTAGTATTGTACGCCCTTGACCAGGTAGATAGCCACCTGTATATAATCCCACACCCTTTCGAAGCTCTGTTGGTGTGTCGCCATAGTATGCAGGTGCATCGATGCCAACAGATGGGATTGATATGGTACCAAATTCTGAACCATCGGCGGGGAGCGCTGCCGTTGCGGTTGAATTGCTTACAGCATCAGCATATATGCCACCTTTGCTTCTATCGAAATTGGGTTCCTCTCTCAATAAAAACAAACTGAGCATATCCCGATACGGTGCGGACACGGGAATAATGATTGCGAGAGAAATTGCCGAAGTAACGATAAAAAAAACAACTGGATAAAGTAGGAACTTTATCCAGTTGTCACTTCTCTTATTATATCTATGTGTTGACATAGCCTACTGAACGAAGAGACCCTTCTTGCTTGCAATGACAAATGCTGCACCAAGCATTATTAGAAGCGCACCGCCAGCAGCAACTGGAAGCACATTGTCTGAACCAGTTTGCTTAACAGGTGATGTACCAGCAGCTGTCTTTACAATTGAAACAGTTGCATCTGTAGTACCTGCAGCCTGAGCAGCTGGTGTTGAAACTGTCAATGTGTTGCCATTTCTGTCAACAATTGTAGCAGTCTTACCATTAAAGGTAAATGTTGCGCCAACAGCAGAAGCAGTCTTTGAAGCAATTGAGATGATATTGTCATCAATTTTTCCTGTCTGAGCATATGCAGCCTTTGCATCGTTGATACCCTTTAAGATTGTATCAAGCTCTGTAGCTGAATAACCGCCAGCAGCAAGGAACTTCTGCGCATCAGCAATCTGAGTTGCAGTTGGTGTCTTTGTCACACCCTGATATGTAACGCCAGCAGATACAGCTGAGATTACATCACCGTCTGTTGCAGCAGATGCTGCAATTGGCATAGCAAGCAACATTGTTGCTGCTAATAAAATAGTAATTAGTTTTTTCATAGATTTTCTCCTTTGTAATAAATATGTATATGACTTATATGCTCCTCTAGAATACCATATTTTCAAAGATTTTAACAGTATTTTTTTTTCTTTCACATAATTGTCACATAATTTATCAATTCTTGTTTATTGTAATCATTATTATTTAGAATTGTTTACAATTTTGGTGTCCTTCATTTAACATCTGTGTTACAAAAAACACGTGAATTATTACATTATAGAGTAATTCACAGCATTTTGCAAAAACTTATCGAAAACCATTGTAAAATTAACGTAGTTTCATGTATTATGTAACTCTAGGATTTAGTAAACTTGAAAGAGAAGATAAATAGTATGCCAATGTTTAAATATAATGCCGTCACAATAGATGGCACAAAATCCAGTGGCAAAATGGAAGCGGCTGGGCCACCACAGCTTGGGATCTTGCTTAAAGAGCAAGGTCTATTTTTGCTTGACCACAAAGAACTCAACACAGCAGAACATGCACGAAAGCTCAAACTCATCGAAGTTGCTGATTTCTGTAGAGAACTCGGTGCGATGCTCTCTTCAGGCATCACACTCATCAGAGCAATGATGATTATTGCGGACCGTGCGCAGACAAAAGCGATTAAGAAAATTTATGATAGCATGATCCGGCATTTGCAGCGTGGTTCCTCCCTCAGCGAGGCAATGGCAAATCAAGGAAAAGCATTCCCCGAGCTGTTGATTTACATGATGAGAGCTGGCGAGAGTAGCGGACGTATGGATACGAGCGCGGAACGTATGGCTGTGACATTTACCAAAGATTATAAGCTACAGTCGAAGATGAAGAGTGCAACCGTGTATCCTGCTATTTTGGCATTTATGATTGTAGGCGTCATCATCATCGTCTTTACCTTTGTATTGCCGTCCTTTATGGGGATGTTTGAAAATATGGATCTTCCCCTTCCTACGAGAATTGTTATGGGGTTCTCGGGATTTTTGACTAAATTTTGGCCCTATCTCCTTCTTGGCGTCGTATTTATCGTCGTCACAATGAGAGCGCTCTTTACAAGACCTGGTCCGAAACGTGGATGGGATCATTTCAAACTAAGACTTCCTGTTATTGGAAAGCTCATGCGTACCATTTATACAGCACGTTTTGCTCGTACACTTGCGGCATTGTATGTGAGTGGTATCCCGATGATTCAAGCGCTAACCATCGCGCGTAATACGGTTGGCAATTCCTATATCGAAAAGCAATTTGATGATGTCATTTCCATGCTTGGAAATGGACGTACGTTATCGCAGGCGATTGGTGTCGTAGATGGATTCGAACCAAAGCTGGTATCGACGGTCATGATTGGTGAGGAAAGTGGTAAGCTAGAGCAAATGCTCGAATCTGTCGCCGATCAATATGACTATGACGCGGAGATGGCGAGCAATAAGTTGATTACATTATTAGAGCCGCTCATGATTATCATCATGGCAGTTATTGTGGCATTTGTAATTATATCCGTCATCCTTCCAATCTATCAGATGTACGGTACAATCAGTGAAGAAGGCGACATGTAAGAGAGGTTAACATGATCAATACGATTTATATATCACCGACGCATCTAAAATGTGTGGTGGGCAGTGGCGATAAAAAATCAATCACTGTCAATTCATATGCGCAACTGCCACTTCCTGAGGGTGTTATGCTTGGAGGTGTCATTACAGACGAGGATACACTTGCCTATTTTATCGGTGAATTTATCACCAAGTTAAAATTGACAAAAAACCCAACTTATCTCATTATTGAGAATCCAAGCATTGTTGTAAGACCAATGGAGATTCCGCCTGTAGCCGCAAAGACGGCATTTGGACTCATTGAAAAGGAATTTGATCAATATCTAAGCGAAGATGCAGATATGGTCTATGACTTTACGGTGATTGAGCAGAAGACAAAGGCAGGCGGCGTGAAGATTCTTGCCGTTGCAGCACCCGTTGATGTCCTTTCCATTTATAAACGCGTTGCGATACGTGCAGGGCTCAAGATCAAGTCCATGGACATCGGTGCAAATGTCTTAATTCGCGTTGCAACGATTATGCCGCAATTTAAGGCTGGGACAAAGATGCTCGTATCTCTCGATGGCAAAGCCCTTTCCCTTATGGTGATTGAAAATGGCAAATTTTTCATCTCTAATAGGTATCGGCTCGTGCATCCGCAGGGAACACCAGATTGGGCAACTGAAATTGTCGGGTATATATCCAGTACCCTTCAATTTAAAAAGAGTCAACGCGATGAGAATCACGTAGAAGCGTGTTATCTCGCAGGATTCACAGATACGGAAATCACATCCATTTCTACAAATGGCGTATATCTTGATGCTGTCATTGAAGCGCTTGATACATCTGGTGCAATACGCCTTGTCAAGCAAGTAGCGGGCACAGAGGATTGGGATCCAAATAACTATATACTCAATCTTGGAGCAATGGTTGGAAGAAAGAAGTAGAGGACTATGGCGAGCAAATTAAAAAAAGGTGATATCAACCTCTTGCAAGTGCTAGAGGCAAAGGTGAATGATACGAGTGCGAAGAACAGAAAAGCGTTCGTTATTTCCCTTGTGATTATAATCATAATTGCGGCGGTTGCGGTTTATGTATTAGCATCGTTACATCTGACGCGCATGAAACAGGATCGTGACCAAATTCAGATTGAGCTAAATGATCCAACGCTTGATGCAGAATATCAAGAAGCCCAAAATAACAAGAGCAAAGCGGATCAGATGAACGCTGCATCAACAAATCTGACATCTATTGCTGAAAATATTAAAAGCTTCCCAGCATTGTCCAGTGAAGATTATTCTACCATTTTTACACTAGCTGGCGCTGGCGTTAAAGTTGGAAATATCAGCTATGATTCGGAGAAAGCAACCCTGACGTTCAGTGCTGAATCCACAACACTTTCGGGTGTACCAATCTTCATCTCTCAGTTACGATCATCTGGCGTCTTTAAAGATGTCAGTTATCAAGGTTATGTCAAAGCAACAACAGGTGGCGAGACAATTGAGATAGACACACCTGATACAACAGATGAAAATGGCAATATCGTTCCAGGTATACCAACAAATCCGATAACAACACCAACCATAACGAGCTATAACTTCAATGTAAGCGTGTTAATGAGCAAGGAAGCTGATGCGCCTGCCGAACAGCCCGCTGTCACAGAAGAAAACAGCGAGGAGAACCCAAATGGCTAAGACAAATACGCCGCAAGCTCCGGCGACAAAAAAAACAAGTATATTGAAACCAATTACAGATGCACTTGGCAAATTAAAATCAACAGAAAAATTATTGCTGGGATTATTGCTTGCTATTATCGTGATATCAGTCCTCGTTGTATTGGTTATCCTGCCAATGTTCACGACTTACAACCGATATTCTGAAGAAATGGTCACACTGCAAGCGCAGCTAGACGAGAAGAAGCTCGAAGCCTCCCTCGCGCCGCAGTACCTCGACAGCTATACAGAGTCTGCAAAACTATATGAAGAAACGAAGCAAAAGTTTTATCAGCCTATGAGTCCTGAAGATTTGGATACACAGATTTCAAATTTCTTCATTAGCAAAGGTTTTGACATTGAGTCCCTCGATTTTCAGCCAATTGTACTCGAGCAAGTCGGTGCATATCAAGAACCGACGCTTGAAGTCGTTGGTGTGCCAACCATTGAATCCGGAGATATTTCTTCTGGAAATGATTCGGGAGACGGCACAGGCGATGGCACTGAAAATGCGGACGGCTCTACGGGTGCACAAGGCTCGATTGAAGGAACCGCCGCTGCAGATGAAGCTGCTAGTCAGGAAGAGGGGTCGATTCCTGTCACATCAGAGGAAAATATGGCGGCTGGCACACTGGAATCCTATGTATACAACGTAGATGTTAAAATTACTGGTAGTTCCGCACATTATTATGAACTTCTCAATGAGATTAAGGACAACCCTGCAATGCGGCTCATCAATGCGGCATTTGCACCGGGCAATGATAATGGCGATCAGTCGACAACGCGTACCGCTCTTTCTACAAATTTAAATGACAACATTCAAGGATCGATTACCGTTTCAATGAAGTACTACGTATATGGACAAGGAATGTAAAAATAGGAGCTTTAGAATGGCTGAACAAAACAAACAGATTAGAATCGGTGACCTTCTGAAAGAATATGGTTTCGTCACAGATGACCAGATAGAGACCGCACTTGCCTACCAGAAAGAGCACAATCTCAGGCTTGGTGAGGCAGTTGTTGAGCTCGGATATGTGAGCGAGATTGAAGTCATGCAGGCGATGAGTCACAAGCTTGGCATCCCATATATTCACCTCGATACCGCTGAATTCTCCGTGCCAGCCGTTGGTCGTATTCCACGCGCGATGGCTGAAAAATACACTGCGATTGCAATGACGGAAGAGGACGGTGCAATCAATGTCGCAATCAACGATCCGTTGAATTTCTATGCAATTGAGGATATCGGTCAAGCCGTAAAGATGCCACTCAGGCTCTATGTTGCGAGTAAGGTCGATATCATCAACGCAATTCCACATTATTATTCTGAAATTGAAGCTCGAGCAGCTGTTAAAAATGCGGATCAAGATATCAGCATGCGGATGCCGTCCGTTGATGTCATCAATACCGTTGAAATTGGTGATGATTCGACACCGGTCGTCAACTTACTGAATACACTGATGATTCGTGGTTACAACAGTGGTGCATCCGATCTCCATCTAGAACCGTTTGACAATGACGCGAAAGTGCGTATGAGAGTTGATGGTGCACTCGTTGACTATGCAGATATCCCACGTAACGTACATCCAGCAGTCATCACGCGACTGAAGATTATGAGTAATCTGGATATTGCGGAGAAGCGTGTGCCGCAGGATGGACATTTTAAGGTCAATCTCGACAATGTTGAACTCAATATTCGTGTATCCACGATTCCTACCGTCTATGGAGAAAAGGCTGTACTCAGATTCCTTACTACGAATACGGCAATTGACCATGCGGGGCATTTTGGCATGATTGATGAAGATTATGACAAATTCTTGAATATTTTGGCGCACCCAAATGGCATCATTTATATCACAGGACCGACGGGTTCTGGTAAGACGACAACGATGTATATGGCACTGGAGCGTTTCAAACAGAAGCCAATTAATATCTCCTCAATTGAAGATCCTGTTGAGAAGAACTTGCATGGAATCAATCAAGTTCAGGTAAATAATCAGGCGGGATTGTCGTTCCAAGCAGGTCTACGATCCCTCATGCGTCAAGATCCAGATATCATCATGGTTGGTGAGACACGTGACTCAGAGACCGCGTCCATATCCGTATCTGCTGCAATTACAGGACATTTGGTTATCTCGACACTCCATACAAATGATGCACTCGCTTCCATCGTAAGATTGGAAGATATGGGTGTACCACCCTATCTCGTCGGAAACTCTGTCGTTGGTCTTGTTGCGCAGCGACTTGTACGTAAAATTTGCCCACAGTGTATGGAAGAACACGAAGCATCAGAAATTGAACTCTTAACGCTTGGTGTAACCAAAGAAGAGATGCCTGTCGTTAAAAAAGGTGCGGGCTGCCACGTATGCAATGGGACTGGATACAAAGGTCGTATTGCAATCCACGAAATTGTACTCGTTGATAAGAAGATGCAGCGCATGATTGCCGAGTCAGAACCGATGTCTAAACTTTATGAATATGCTCGTAAAGAGATGGGCATGGCTACGCTAAGAGAGCGTGCTCGCGATCTTGTGGTACAGGGTATTACAACAATGGAAGAGTATTTTAAAATCGGTGACACTGTAGACTAAGCGGACTAAATTGCGTATAGAAAAGGAAGGAGTGTATGAATGGGATTGTTTGGTAATAATAAGGATGATCAAATTAGCAAGGATAAACAGGATGAGATTAACAAAATCCTCAGTGGGTTAGGTGGCGGTGGTGCTTCTAGTACGCAGCCACAACAACCTACCCAGACGCCACAAGCAACTCCTGCTGCATCTGAGCCTGTTCAACCCGTTCAATCTCAGCCCGTGGCGCAACCGCCGCAAGCATCTGCATCTACGTCGCCACATGTGCCCAGTGCAGATGGGACATTTGCACACGATCCGTCTTTGGAACTCTCCATTAATGGGCTTGTTACTTGGGCGCGTGCAAATGACTGCTCGGACCTTCATATCACGGCAGAACAGCCACCAACGTTTCGTAAGGTGGGTGACCTTGTCGTTGGACCATTCCGCGGTTCTCAAGAGGATTATCGCAATCTCATTCTGTCCATGCTTACAGACACGCAGAAAGCCGATCTCGAAGCGGGTCATGATCAAGATTTTAGTTTTGATACGGGCAACAATCTACGGTACAGAGTCAATGTATATAAGCAACAAAATGCACTTGCCGCTGCGATACGTATTCTTCGCAACGATATCCCTACGCTTGAGGATTTACACCTCCCTGATGCAATTCGTACGCTTGCAGAACAACCTCGCGGTATTGTGCTTGTCACAGGTCCAACAGGTTCTGGTAAGTCAACCACACTTGCAGCGATGATTGACTATATCAATGTACACCGAAAGGCACATATTATTACAGTTGAAGATCCAATCGAGTATGTACATGAACATAAGAATTGTCTCGTACACCAAAGAGAAGTTCACCGTGATGTCGGAAGCTTCGCAGATGCGTTACGATCTGCGATGAGAGAAGATCCCGATGTCATCCTTGTCGGAGAGATGCGTGATTATGAGACGATTTCAGCGGCTGTAACTGCTGCCGAGACAGGTCACTTGGTTTTCTCTACTCTGCATACGACAGGCGCTTCACAGACCATTGATCGTATTGTAGACGTGTATCCAGCGCATTCGCAGAGCATGATTCGTTCCCAGCTTTCTGGTGTCATGCGTGGTGTCATCACACAGACACTTGTCCCCTTAGCAGACCGAAGTGGTCGTACGGTTGCGACGGAGATACTCGTCGGCACAGATGCCGTGCTCAACCTGATTCGAGAGGGAAAATTCCATCAGCTTGGTGCGACCATGCAGTCTAGCGCTGATGTTGGTATGCATACCCTTGCTGGAGATTTGGTGAGTCTTGTACGTCAAGGGCGAATTACAAGAGAAACGGCGATGAAAGCAGTGAATAATAAGGATGAATTATCTCAGTATCTAGGCATGTAAGAATCATTTATTTGCAATACAAATTACTTACAAAAAAAAATCAAAAGCCGACAAATCACTTGTCGGCTTTTGTGCATATAAATCAATCGTTTATATAACAATAAATATTTGTTATATATCATTATACACCATGAATCACTCATTGTATACAAAAAATGAAGTAAAAAATAAAGTCGAAATATTCAAAGCAAACCTGCCAATTAAAAAATACTTAAATATCTTCATCTCGGATAATGGCACTCATAATCTTTAATTGAGGAGCAACCCTTTTTAATACATCCATAAGCTTTGGATTGAACTCACCACATTCGCCATTTGTAATCATTGCAATGGCTTTTTCATGCGTAAAGGCATCTTTGTATACGCGCTTTGATGTAAGTGCATCGTATACATCAACGATGGAAGCTGCCTGAGCCCAAATAGGAATCTCGTCACCTTTTAATTGATCTGGATATCCTCTACCATCCCAACGCTCGTGGTGATGCTTCGCAATGTCCAAACTGTACTGATAGTAATCGTTGTCTTTGAACATGTCCAGTCCCTGTATGACTTCAGCACCTTTCACAGTGTGTGATTTCATAATCTCGAACTCATCTGCTGTGAGCTTGCCTGGCTTCAATAATACGGCATCAGGTATGGCAATCTTGCCAACATCATGAAGCGCGGAAGCTGAAGAAATGGTATCAATCTGCTCATCAGAAAGGCCATACTCGTCTTTAACCGCTTGCAGAATAATCTTAATGAGCATCCTTGTACGCTTGATGTGCTTGCCACTTTCAAGATTACGGAACTCTACAGTAGAACTAAGGGTATCAATCAAACTATTGTTCATTTGTTTGATGTGCTCTTCTTGTGTGTTGAGCGCATTACGTTGTGCCTCAACTTTTTCTTCAAGATGTGCTTTATAGGAATAAAGATTGATTACATTCTTGACACGTTGCGCAACAATGACAGCATTAAAAGTCTTGTTCATGACATCAGACGCACCTAGTGCAAATGCCTCTAGTAGGAAACTCGTCTCTTCTTCACTTGTAATCATGATTACTGGAATACTATCAATGAGCTTTGTCTCATTCATCCATTTAAGTAATTCCAATCCATCCATCACAGGCATATGGAGATCTAACAATACTAAGGCAAGTTCAAAACGATAGGTGTCGATGATTTCTTGAGCAACTAAACCATTTTCTGCTTCAAAAACCTCAAATTCGTCGCTCGTTAAAGCGACGAGAAGCTCTCTATTAATTTCTTGATCGTCAACTACTAATAGTTTCTTTTTAGCGACCAAAGCATCTTCCTTCCAGGCTTATATCTATACGACCTTGTTAATCTCGGCTCTCGTTTCTTGAAGCAATTGCTTAAATTTGGCATAGTCTGCCATATTTGGAGCATTGCCACCTCGAAGTTGATCCATGAGGATTACACATTGCTCATAAAATGCCGTGAGACTTAAATTGCCCGCGATGCCTTTTGCTGCATGCACAATCTCACCAGCTTTGAGCCAGTCTTGAGCTTGAACAGCCTCTTCAAGCGACTTCGTATCGATGCTATTCTCAAACTTTCCAAGCAGCTTCTTGTACAATATCTCATTGCCTCCAACACGGGCAAGTGCACTTTTCATATCAATGTATGTTGGCATAATTTATGACCTCTCATAGCAAATTGCAGTAAAAGCGGTAAAAAATGGTGGAGATGGTGGGAGTCGAACCCACGTCCAAAGACATATCCACATGACTTTCTTCGAGTGTAGCTTATGCTAATTTATTCATATCATGACTGCTTCACAAGCACGTCAGCCACAATCATATCTCGTAATACATCTGTGATACCGAGAACTCTCACAGAAGGTTCCCTGTATTTCGTCGCCTCTATTCCACCCTACAGGTAAGGTGGAGAGACGTCGCGACGCTCCTAAGGAGCACCACTGCACTAGGCAGCCATTGCGAAGTTGTTTTCATTTTTAGCGTTTGAATTTACGCGCCACTTTTTACGTAGACTTGGCAACTACGACTCGCTTATCATGCTTAGACATCCCTGTCGAAGCCAGTACATCCCCATAAGGATGATATACAATTTATTATATCACAAAATTAGTGTTGTTTCATCAATCGATCGATATTACGTTTTTCGTCACGAGCTTTTAATGTATCCCGTTTATCGTACAGTTTCTTACCTCTAGCGACCGCTATGGATAGTTTTGCTAAGCCTTTTTCGTCCAAATATAATTTGAGCGGCACAATTGCCATCCCCGTAGCACTCACTTCACGATCCAGACGTGCAATCTCTTTCTTGTGTGCAAGGAGTCTTCGTTCACGCATGGAATCTACATTGTATCGGTTGCCAAAATCGTAAGGAGCAATATGCATCCCGTAGATGACGAGTTGATTGTCCCGAACTCTTATGTAGCTCTCTTTCAGGCTTGCTTTCGAGTCCCTGATTGCCTTAATCTCGGTACCCGTAAGCACAATACCGACTTCTAAAGTATCCTCAATAAAATATTCGTGACGAGCTTTTTTGTTGTTTGCAATTAATCTATATTTCTTTGCCATAATATCCTATTAGAACATTCTGATTTGATTAAACGGATATGCCCTAACCAGAGCCTTTCCTACAATTGTGTCCATATCGACGAATCCGATTGATGGGTCTCGGCTGTCCTTTGAATAGACACGGTTGTCCCCCATCACCCACATCATCCCTTGCGGAACTTCAGTTTCTCTGATATCTCCAGGAGTAACGCCACCTAGAACATACGGCTCATTTTGCTTTACTCCGTTGACATAGGTATTGCCACCTGTAATCTCAATCGTATCACCAGGAAGCGCAATGACTCTCTTGATTAGATTTTTATTTTTATGAGTCTCAAGATCTTCAAGGTCTGTCTTGAAGACGACAATATCGCCACGATCGACACCACCATAAGTGAATTCTTGTGTAGCAAGGAGCAGATAATCTCCTGGATGGAGGGTATCAAGCATCGACTCTTGTCTTACAATCGTAGGTCTGATGAATTGAGCGACGAGCAACGTAACAACAAGCGCGATTGCGATATCCCGAAGCCAATAAATCCATGCACTTCTGGATGCTGCATGCTTTGGATGTGAATCGGGCACAGAAGACGCCTCATCGATGGCAGTAAGAGGCTTCGTCGCCGCCGAGTCATGTACATCGAGCGCATTGCCGATATAGTCTAAATCGTCACCCTCGCCATATAATCCATACGAAGCGACAATCATTGACTGCACAATCTTCTTACGTTCTGCTTCAGCAGGATCCACGATCGCTTCATCAAGCCCATAAAGAGCATAGGCTTTATCCATAATCGCGGAGGCTGGATTTTTATGTTGTTCTGTGTTGTTGTGTTCATTCATAATTTGAAATCTATCTCTTATATTCATCAAGTATAATATTCACTATAAATAGTATACCCATTCTTAGACATTTGAAAACCTTTCTTTGCAAATGTCATCAAATTGTGCTGTTAGAGGTGCTTCGATTATCTTACCTTCAAGATACTGAAGACTTTTGTAACCTTTTTTAATATGAATCCTGCGTGCATGAAGCAATTGCGTTGTAAGATCATAATTTTCTTCTGCCCACGCATTGATATTGCGTTCACCGTATTTACTATCACCAATGATCGGATAGCCTGCACTCTGAAGATGACTTCGAATCTGATGGGTACGACCCGTCACGAGCAATACTTCAAGTAGCGTCAGTTCTGGCATAATATTGGAATAGGCAATTGGTCGCGCAATTGTCTCCATATACTTTACATCGCCGCCGCCTTTGTTTTTAGGATTATTGGCGACATTTTCGTGATTTTTTATGACACTTACCTGATTGTTGTCATGATCCTTCACCATATAGTCCTTGAGAACCAAGGCGTCTTTCACATGCCCTTTTACAATTGTATTGTAATATTTGTCAATATAACCATGTTCGCGAATCATATAGGTCAAATCACGTAACGCCTCAATGTCTTTACCGAAGAGCACGAGCCCCGTCGTATTTCGATCGAGTCGATTGACTGGGGAAGGGGTAAATGTCCGCTCTACGCGCGGATTATAGGAACCTGTCTCAATCAGATAAGTGATGACCTGATTGGCCAGTGTATTTTTCTTTTCTAATTTATCGCCATGCGTCAACAATCCATATGGCTTGATGACCGCCAAGATATGGTCATCTTCATAGGCAACTTTAAATTGCCTCAATGCTTTGTTGTGCTCGTCTTTCTTTGTCCATGCATCCAAATCATCATCAGACATATACAGACTTAACTCGTCGCCAAGATGCAGGACTGTATCCTGCTTTGCACGCTTGCCATTGACTTTGATATCTTTTCTAATTGCAGTGTAAATATAAGAAAGAGCCGCCCCTCGCAGGTATTTGCGTAAAAACCTGTCAAGGCGCTGCTCTTTTTCATTTTCACTGATTGTGATTGTTCTCATATAATCAGTAAAGTCCTCTCAAATTCGCTTAGATTGCTGTGTCAGCGTGACCTGCACATCCAAGTACGTTCTCAATCTTACGAGCAACCATCTCTTTGATTGCCTGACGAGCTGGCTTGAGATATTGGCGTGGATCGAAATCTGCTGGGTGAAGTGCAAAATGCTCACGAATCGTAGCTGTCATTGCAAGTCTTAAATCAGAGTCAATGTTGATCTTACATACAGCTGACTTTGCAGCTTCACGAAGCATCTCTTCTGGAATACCGATTGCATCTGGCATAGATCCGCCATACTTATTAATCTTCTCAACAAATTCAGGAACAACGGATGAAGCACCATGAAGTACAATTGGGAAACCCGGAAGTCTCTGTGTAACTTCTTCAAGTACGTCAAAACGTAGCTGTGGCTTCTGACCAGGCTTGAACTTAAATGCACCATGTGAAGTACCAATTGCGATTGCAAGTGAATCAACGCCTGTACCCTCAACGAACTTCTGAACATCTTCAGGATCTGTGTAAGAATGGTTTTCAACCTTTACATCATCCTCAACACCAGCAAGCTGTCCAAGCTCACCTTCTACGACAACACCCTTTGAGTGTGCATACTCTACAACCTGTCTTGTCAACTTGATATTGTCTTCAAGCGTAAGGTGTGAACCGTCGATCATAACGGAAGAGAATCCGCCATCGATACATGACTTACATGTCTCGAAATCTGGGCCGTGATCCAAGTGAAGTGCAATTGGAAGACCTGTCTCTTCAAGAGCAGCTTCTACAAGCTTTACGAGATATGTGTGGTTCGCATATGCTCTTGCGCCCTTTGAAACCTGAAGGATTAGTGGCGCATTCAAATCTTTTGCAGCCTCCGTGATTCCTTGTACGATTTCCATGTTGTTGACGTTGAAAGCTCCAACAGCGTAGCCGCCCTTGTAAGCATCTTCAAACATCTTTGTGGTTGTTACTAATGGCATAGTCTCTCCTCCTATAATTCATATGACTATCTATTAATACCCGTCTTACGCGGAATATTATCGTATGGATTGTGGGCAAATGTCAACGCTATGGCTTTGTTGTAATGAGCTTGATAATCTCTGCATCGCCAGCTTCTTTCGGAATCTCATAATCGCCACTCTGAATTTCTTTGTCTTTGTTCATGCGCTCGATTTCATCTACAAACGCATCCGCATCTTCAATCACACCTGTATCTTGAAGATTCTTTGCAATGGTACCAATCGATTCGCCATTCTTAATTGTAAATGACACGAGTCCAAGATCTTCTTTGCTCTCAACATACTCTGAATCGTCTTTTGGTACGCCTTCGACACTTTCCCCTGATGTCTGTGCAATTGCTGCCATGCGCGCAGGATATTCAATAATCGCATCAACTCTCCACCAGATGATGATGCCTGCAACAGCAATAATCAACAGTGCTATAATCAAATCACTCGCATTATGTAATAAATTTCTCATATGCCCCTCTTTACATAGTCGCCCAAACATATTAAATTATACCACCAAAATGCGTAATTAACAATCAAATGTGATAAATTTTTCACAATACCAGCCGTGAGGAGGCACGCGCTTAGTATCTTTTGAAAATTTTTACAAAAAGATAGGATTTTACAAGAGCGATTGCAGCTACA
>JAISJM010000095.1 GCA_031261525.1 Eubacteriales Family XIII. Incertae Sedis bacterium | reverse complement strand
ATCAGAGTCTGCTCATGAACAACATGAGAAATCGCGTTGTGCTTGAGACAGATGGAAAGTTACTGACGGGCCGAGATATCATCATCGCGGCATTACTTGGCGCTGAGGAATTTGCATTTGCAACGGGCCCGCTCGTGGTTATGGGTTGTGATATGATGCGTGTATGTAACCTTGACACTTGCCCCGTTGGTATTGCGACACAGAATCCGACTTTGTGCAGCAAATTCGAAGGCAAGCCTGAACACGTTGAGAATTTCATGTTGTTCCTTGCGGAAGAAGTTCGCGAATGGATGGCTCGTATCGGTGTGACAGACTTCAATGAGCTAATTGGACATGCGGAATTATTGAGGCAGATTATCACAGAAAAGGATAAAGCTTACACCGTTGTTCTCGATCGTCTACTCTATCAACCTAAGATTTTCGATACAGAGGGGTCTAGGTACTTCACGAAACCTCAAGATCACGCGCTTGAGCAGAGCATTGATATGAAGACATTGATTCCGCTTTGCCGTGAAGCGATTGAAAATCCAGGTGAAAAGGCTGCTTATCGCTTTGAAATTAAGAATACCGATAGAACTGTCGGTGCGACTTTATCTTCTGCAATTGCGAAAAAGCATGGCGCCGTAGGACTGCCAGAGGGCAGTATCCATATAAGGTTTGATGGTTCGTCGGGTCAGAGTTTTGGTTCCTTTTTGGCACCTGGCGTTGAGCTTGAGCTCCATGGTGATGCCAATGACTACCTTGGTAAAGGCTTGTCTGGAGGGCGTATTACGATTGTTCCACCAGATGAAGCGACATTTACACCAAGTGAAAATGTCATCGCTGGCAATACTGCACTTTATGGTGCGACCATGGGAGAATGTTATATCGCTGGTAAAGCAGGCGAACGTTTTGCCGTCAGAAATTCAGGTGCAACAGCTGTTGTCGAAGGCGTTGGTGACCATGGTTGTGAATACATGACGGGTGGACGCGTTGTCATTTTAGGTCGTACAGGTATCAACTTCGGTGCTGGTATGAGTGGTGGTATCGCTTATGTCCTCGACGAAGAAGGAATCTTTACGAGCAGATGTAGTGGCGAGAAATTGACGCTCGGCGGCATCGATAAGGAAGGCAAAAAAGAGCTGAAAGCGCTCCTAGAAGCGCATGTAAAGTATACGGATTCTGCAAAGGGCAGGGCGATACTTGGCGACTTTGAAAAATATATAAAGAAGTTTGTGCGTGTCATTCCAAACGATTACCAGAAAGTACTCGATGCGCTTGCACAAGCAAAAAAGAAGGGCATTGCACTTGCGGACAGGCCTCTTTACGCATTCAATGTCATCACAGGTCAAGATCAGGGTCATGCAAAGGAGGTCGTGTAAGATGGCAAAACCAACAGGATTTTTAGAATATGAAAGAGTCGACGCTTCTTATCGCCCAGTAAGCGAGAGAATCAAAGACTATGATGAATTTGTTGTGCCTCAAACCGAAGAGGCAATGCACGTGCAAGCGGCGCGTTGCATGGACTGTGGCGTCTCATTTTGCCACGGTGGATTTGTTGTAAACGGTCTATCTATCGGCTGCCCACTCTCCAATCTGATTCCCGAGATCAATGATTTGGTCTACAGAGGAAAGTATGATGAAGCGTGGAAACGTCTTTCGAAGACACATCCATTTCCAGAATTTACATCCAGAGTCTGCCCTGCGCTCTGCGAAGGTTCATGCACGCTCGGTGAGCACGAACCTGCGGTCACAGTAAAGGAAATCGAGCGTTTGCTTACCGATAGAAATGTATTGGCGAACAAGGTCGAGCCGAGAATTGTCACCCAGCGTACCGGTAAGAAAGTCGCTGTCATCGGCTCAGGTCCCTCAGGGCTCGCATGTGCAGACATGCTGAATCAGCTCGGCGATACAGTTACCGTTTATGAGAGAAACGATCGCCCAGGTGGTCTGCTCATGTATGGTATTCCAAACATGAAACTTGATAAGAGTCTCGTATTGAACCGCGTTGAGATTTTGAAAAAAGAAGGTGTAACGTTTGTTCTGAATACACAGGTTGAAGATGGTACGCTCGTTAAGATTCTGAAAGACAACGATGCGATTGTCCTCTGTACAGGTGCAACAAAAGAGCGTATGCTCGTCGTACCGGGTAGCGATTTAGAAGGTGTCTTGACTGCGATGACATATCTTACGAGATCAACCAAATCCTTGCTTGACGAAGGCAGTGTCCCAATCGATCTTGAAGGAAAGCACATCATCGTTGTCGGTGGCGGTGATACCGGTACTGACTGTGTGGGTACGTCCATAAGAAAAGGTGCTGCATCTGTCACGCAGCTTGAAATTATGCCAGAGCTTCCAGAGAACCGAGCCGCGAACAATCCGTGGCCGTTATGGCCGAGAATCCGCAAGACAGACTACGGTCAGAAAGAAGCCATCGAACTCTTTGGCAAAGATCCTCGCGAATACGAAGTGACCGTCAAGGAAATCGTTGGTGAAGCGGGCAAAGTCACAGGTGTCAAAACCATCAAAGTTGAGTGGACCGCGAAAGGTCCAAAAGAAATTCCTGGTACCGAAGAACTTCGCCGTGCTGACTTGGTGATCACCGCGATGGGCTTCACAGGACCAGAAGATACGCTCATAAGTGAATTGAGCTTAAAGAAAGATCCACGCGGCAATATCCTGACAAAGGAAAACCGATATAAATCGTCTCTTTCAGGCGTCTTCGCCGCTGGTGATACACGCCGTGGCCCAAGCCTCGTCGTCTGGGCACTCATGGAAGGCAGAAAAGCTGCCGCCGAAGTGCATGCGGAGCTGCAACGATAGGGTTTGTTATGTACTCGGTATGATACGAAGTAGTGTACGAAAATCAATCTGCAAGGTAAGAAAATTGAATTGAATCAAAAGGCGTACAGATTCCGACTTCGGAAGCTGTACGCCTTTTGAGTTTTTGAAAGTATCGGATATCAAGCTGCATTGCAATCGCCAATTGCAACAACTTGTCTTTACTCCCATTTGATTTTAATTTCTATTAGTATATCACATGTCATGTAGTATATCCTATGTCAGCTTACATTAAATTGTGAGCTCTTTTTCATTGTAGTTCAATACTTGTTGGGCGCTAAACACCAACATCAACACCAAAACCAACCTGAATCGGATAGATACTTTCAAGCCTTGCAATGAGGTGCTTCTCAATAAAGAGCACTTTATCAGCAGGTGTATATCCTGAATGTGCCGATCTACAGATATCAATCAATGCTGGCACAATCTTGTTGTCCTGTAGCCACATACATAGCTTATCAATTCTAGAGAGAATCCGATCTTCTGTTGCAGGTTTGTCTGGGATGCCATGTTCTTTATATTCGATGAAATATTGATGCTCAATCTGAATTACGGATAGCAGTTGGCGCGGTAGAAGCCTGAATGGATGATAGGGATTAAGCATATATTCTGTATAGGCATCTTTTGTGATTTCAAGTCGCTTGGGCGGCGCAGAAGATAAGGTATCATCCCAGCAAAAATAATCAAGATCAATATCTAACACAACTTGCTCTTGTAGGGTTAGAGGAGAGAGGCTCCCCTCTGTATAAGAATAAAACCGCCACATTGGATCTTGGTTTGCGCGCTTCTCGCTTTGTAGGAATGGAATATATTTGCCCTTTGATAGCACGCCATTGCCTTTATGATGGATATACTGATCTTCCGATTGAAATGGCACAGGAATCACACTTTTAATCATGATTAGTTTTGAAAAAAATTGATAATAAAATGCTGGCACAATAAAGTCCGCAATACCACAGACATCTCGTGCAATATGTAACGCCTCCGATTCATTTTCTATGTCTTGATCAAAGTTGTATGCATA
>JAISJM010000116.1 GCA_031261525.1 Eubacteriales Family XIII. Incertae Sedis bacterium | reverse complement strand
AATTCTGGAATGCAGCTTAACATTTCGAAAAACATCGCGGATACCGTAATTCTGGAATGCAGCTTAACATTTCGAAAAACATCGCGGATACCGTAATTCTGGAATGCAGCTTAACATTCCGAAAAACATCGTGGATACCGCAATTCTGGAATGCAGCTTAATATTTCGAAAAACATCGCGGATACCGCAATTCTGGAATGCAGCGCATAGACAAATCGTAGCGAAAGCTTGTAAATACTAATTTTTCCATTTCCATGCGTACATCAGGTGATAATAGATGATAGAAAATCACGATATCCAATATAGATATTACGAAGTGTCAGATGAGTCATTGATTCTGCCAGTCTTCAACGATTGTTTGCTGTGTTTGGATGACGCCGAGACGCGTAAAATTACGGGGAAACCGTTTCACGCTTCACAGAAATGTTCTGCGATTTGCCCATTTGACAAAAATGACGATGTTCTCCATTTTCATAATCTCTTTGAGGTCGGATACTGTATATCAGGATCCGGCCATATTGAGTTTGAAAAGGATTGTATTCCATTTTCAGCGGATTCGATTACGATTATTCCGCCTGGTTGCGTGCACAAAACGGTTCGAACGGAGGGCACAAATGCCACATGGGAGTATTTCTTTGTCGACAATACAAGATTGCTCTCCGAAATATATGGTGAAGGTTCGCACATGATGAAAAATATTTTGTCACTTGTGCACAACAAACCAAGAGTGATTTCAACGGGGGAAATGCCACTTATTCGGGCATTTGCCATCGATATTTTGAATTTACACAGAGACAAACCGGAGTTTTATCTCGAAAGCTCCAAAGGCCTCTTACTTGCCTTGTTGACTGGAATTGCAAGCCTCGTGACGCCTGATGAGCGGGATGAAAATGTCAGACCAGAGAGTTATTCCGTCATTGCCGAGTCCTTAAAATATGTTGATGAAAACTATGATCAAAAGATTCAGATTCGCGATATGGCGCAGGTATGTAACCTCAGCGAGACACATTTTCGTAGACTATTTGCCAAAATAATGAATATGTCACCACTGGAATATGTGAATATCATCCGAATTGATGCTGCCTGCAAACGCCTAAGTAGGGCGCATGAAAATGTTCAATATATCGCGGATTCCTGCGGATTTTTCACAATTGCTTCCTTTAATCGAAATTTTAAATCATTAATTGGCTGTTCTCCATTGCAGTGGAAAGCGGATTCTACTTTGCATGATCCTCATTGGTTGCGCAATAAACTGGCTGAATATCAGAAATAGAATTCCTTACTCAAACAAGTCATTCATCGTGACTTCGGACTGGATATTGCCCCAATACGCATTGTGCGCCAGTCCATAAGTCGTAACAAATGTATTATGTAGTGCTTTACGCGTCTTCGTCTCCTCATAAAAAGCGCTGCGCTTCTGCCTCAACTCCATGTCGTAGTTCTTCGTAATGGTATATTCTTGATTGGAATATTTCATCTCACAGAGGTTGACCGTGTCATCGCGACGATCGATTACTAAGTCGATTTGCGCACCTGGTTCCGCAGTCTTGCTACGCCATGAGTAGACACTGGATGAAATTCCAGATATCCCAAGAGCTTGCTTTATTTGCCTGATATGATAAAGGCAGACTTGCTCAAACGAATATCCTCGCCAAGCATTCATCTGCCCTGACTGTAGATTTGTCGTCCAGTAATCTTCATCGAGATATTTCTTATCTTTCATGAATTTCAGATAAAACAAAGAGAAGAAATCAACCAATTGATAGATTGCATCTCGACTTCTTTTTCCATATCCACCATATATTTTCGAATAAATCCACAATCTTCAAGTTCTGTTAATGCTTTTGTCAGTGCGCCACTGTTTGTCAGCCCAGAGACATCTATAATCTCAGATCTCGTCAGTCCTTTTGTCTTTTTACTGAGGGGCGCGACAATATGCACATGCTTTTCGGGATGCTCGAACAGAGATGAATATAATATGTCATACTCGTCGGTCAGTGCGCCACCAGTCCTAAAACACAGCCTGTCAATGTTTTGTGACAGGCTCAAATGTCGCTCAATTTGGTTCATATAATATGGAATACCTCCTAAAATCATGTAGCTTTCTACGATTTGCTGTCGATTATAGACTACGCCTTTTGATTGATAGAACGCTTCGCATTCTGCCAATGTAAATGGTGTTAGATACATGCGTTTTGTGACGCGGTTATAAAGTCCACCGTGGTTTTTAAATAATTTATTTATAATCCATGAAGTGGCTGACCCGCATGCGATAAGCAAGATATCACTTCTTCCCGAACCCCAACCATTCCAAAAAGCTTCAAGTCCAGACACAAATCCCGATTTGTGTGTATCCATCCATGGCATCTCATCGAGAAAAATGACCTTCTTTCTATCAATGGGCGAGCTTTCAATTAAGTCCCGAAGTTGATGAAATGCGGTGAACCAATCCGAAGCAAGCTCATAAGTCTTTAGACTGTATCGGTTGAGGGCATCATTGAACACCATTAATTGATCTGCCTTATTTGCATTTGCTAACCCTGTTGTATAGAAACAAAATTTGTTTTCAAAAAATTCTCGAATCAAAAATGTCTTGCCGACTCGACGGCGACCATATACAACAAGAAAATCTGGTTGGCCAGCTTCGACATAATCCTGCAAATGGAGCAGCTCTTCTTTTCTTCCGATTATTTTCAAGATATTCCTCCTAATATTAGTCGCTTTATCTCATATAAAATGAATAGATAAAGTGACTAATAATTTTACATCTCCAGCGTTAGAGGGATAAATCGGGAATAAATCGAATCCCATCCTCGTAGAATATACCATCTGTATCTGCAAATCCAAACTTGATATATTTTTCTACAATATTCAGCACAGTAGTAATTTATACAATCATACTAAAGGAAGTACGACTCCTTTAGTATGACATTTTTTCATGATAAAAGGAATTATACTTCTTTTTATGCTATAATATATTAAAGAAAGGAATTATAATTATGATAATTAGACAAAATTACTTAAATTGGATAATAGAAGCGAAAGATTCTGAGTTTATTAAAGTCATTACAGGTGTTAGACGCTCTGGAAAATCATTCTTGTTAGAAATGTTCAGAGAGTATTTGTTGTCTGCGAAGATAAAAAAAGAAAATATTATATATATTAATTTTGAAGATATGACTTTCGATCATTTGCTTACTGCAAAGGCATTATTTGATTATTTAATAAATATTGTAACGGATGATGCGATAACATATTTTCTGTTCGATGAAATACAGATGGTCGAGAACTGGGAGAGGGTTGTAAATAGTCTTAGAGTTAGTTTTAAAAGTGATATTTATGTGACTGGCTCAAATAGTAATATGTTATCGGGCGAACTCGCAACATTATTGTCTGGTCGCACCATTACGATTGAAATGTTACCGTTATCGTTTAACGAGTTTACTGCATTCAAGGCAATAGATGAAATGAGGAAAGAGCTATTATATGACGAATATATCGATTTTGGTGGGTTTCCATCTGTCGTTTTACAAAGTACGAATTCGCTAAAAGTGAATGCCTTGCAAGGAATATTTGACACAATCGTACTTAACGATGTTGCATCTCGAGGTAGTATTCGTGAAATTGATGTGTTAAAACGTATTGTGAAATTCTTACTTGATAATGTAGGGCAGTTAATTTCACCAAAAAAAATTGCAGATACGTTGACTTCATCTAATGTTAAAACATCAGTCAAAAGCATTTCAAAATACCTGAATTTATTAGAAGAGGCCTTTTTGTTTTACAAAGTTGAACGATATGATATCCATGGAAAAGAGCATTTAAAGAACGGTGGTAAATATTTTGTGGTGGATATTGGACTTCGCAATCAAATATTAGGGCGGTTTGCTGGTAATCACGGCGGGCAGATGGAAAATATTGTTTATTTGGAACTTCGTAGATTGGGATATGAAATTTATGTCGGGCGTCTTGATAACAAGGAAGTGGATTTTGTTGCTATAAAAGATGGCATTACGAAATATATTCAAGTAACACTAGAGCTTCCAAACAATAGCCGTGAAACTGATAATCTTATTGCGATAAAAGATTCATTCCAAAAAATTGTTATTACAGGCAAACGAAAGGACGTGGGTATGATTGATGGCGTGCCCATTGTTTACATTACAGATTTTTTAACGAATGGGTTGCCTATATACTAAATTATTAGTCTCGTTAAATTATTAATCGCTTTATCTATAGAAAAATACATAGATAAAGCGATTAATAATTTCATATCTCCAGCGTATGGGAATAAATTGAATCACATTTTCATAGTTTGTAGCAAGTATATGCATATCATATATTGTTACATAAATCTGAATATGACACCATATTTGCTTACATCTTCATTCTCATGCAAAATTATTAAACGATTAATGCAAAAGGTATGATACAATGGATAATAAATATCAATAAACCAATCGAATCACTAGCATAATTACATAAAAAGGATAATTCAATGTCAACAATAAAAGATATCGCAAAAGCATGCAACGTATCAGTTGCAACGGTCTCCAATGTCATCAATGACAAACCCAATGTCGGAGATGCTATAAGAGCACGCGTCTTACAAGCGCTTACAGATATGGATTACAGACCTAATTATGTCGCAAAGAATCTCAAGACAAGTAGCACCCAGACGATTGGCATTCTGGTAGAAGATATCACCGTTTTCAGTATCCCCGAGATTATTGAGGGCGTGACACAGTGTAGTGAGAAACACGATTATCATATCATACTAAATAATCTCAGCCTGCACAACAAATATGAAGATACCTATTATTATGGGGAAGAATATTTTGATACGGTTCAGAAGGAGATTCGAGAGTTACTTGCAAAACAAGTAGATGGTATTATTTATATCGCATCACACGAGCGCATTATCCAGTGCATACCGGAGGATCTTCTCGTTCCTGTAATCATGACTTATGGATATAGTAAGTCCGAAAAATGCCCATCGGTGGTTGTAGATGAAGTGCGAGGCACCTATGAATTAATAGAATACCTCATGAAGTTAGGTCATGAAAAGATTGGTGTCATTTCTGGAAAAGATGGCAATATCCATACAAGCGCGAGAATGGTCGGATACCAGAAAGCTCTGTACGATAACAATATGTTCTATAACCCAGACCTTGTTGTCAGTGGCGAATGGACGAGAGAAGGTGGTTACAGTTGTGTGGATACATTGCTTGCAAATGACGTAACTGCAATATTTTGCATGAATGATTTGATGGCTGGCGGTGTATATGATAGACTTGCAGAACGTAGTATCATTCCAGGCAAAGATATCAGTATTATCGGCTATGATGATAGGGAACTTGCAAGTTATCTAAGACCGCGCCTGACAACGATGAAATTACCGCTCTATAATATTGGTTATACTTCATGTGAATTATTACTTGATATGATTCGCATGAAACACAATGATGAGTATATCAATCAAAGTGAAGTTGTTGTGATTGAAGAAAAGGGCGAATTGATTATCAGAGAATCTACCTGTGCTATATAGTCGCATTGTAGAATCGTCCCGATGCAGTCAGACTATTCCATCGTTCCCTTTCACCAGCGCGTGCACGTACACATTAGAAACAAGCCACCGTGTGAAATATCACAAAATAAGTTTCAGTTTTTTAGTTAAACGTATAATTAATTCTCAAAAACCTATTGACAGAATTTATTCGAAGTGATACTCTGTATTCACAAACAAATAGCGGAATAACAATCGAAATAATAAAAACTCATGATTGTTATAACCGCATTTATTTTAACATTTTAATTAAACGTATAACAACAAAAAAGCAGCGAAATGCATTAAGCAAACACAATTGGGGGATGGGGAACAAAATTATGAAGAAATTATTTTACTCGCCTAAACTGGCACCATACATCTTTGTACTGCCATTTATCATCACATTCATCATATTCTGGTTCACGCCACTTGCGAAGGCAGGGATGATGAGCACACAGAAGATTCTGCCAGGACAAACAGAATTCATCGGAATTGAAAACTTCGAAAGACTTTTCCACGATCGTATTTTTATAAAAGCAGTTGCAAACAGTATCAAATATATGGTGCTATCCTTGATTCTGTTGATACCAATTCCATTGTTACTTGCATGTGCGGTCAATTCTAAGTTGGTAAGCGACAAAGTAAAGAGTATTTTCAAATCTTCACTCTTTATACCAGCACTCACATCGGTGGTCGTCGCGGGTACAATCTTCAGACTCGTATTTGGAGAATCAGACCATGCGCTCCTCAATCAAGTCATCTCACTATTTGGACACGAACCTGTAAAATGGCTGAAGAATTCTGTCACTGGATTTTCGGCACTCATGTCACTCGCATGTTGGCGTTGGACGGGTGTAAATATGATGTACTTTCTAGCAGGTCTTCAAAGTATTCCCGAAGATTATTATGAAGCGGCTTCACTCGATGGTGCTTCCAGCTGGAAGAAATTCGTCAACATCACGGTGCCACTTCTAAAACCAACAATCGTCTATGTGTTTACAATCAGTATTTACGGTGGACTCGCGATGTTTACAGAGAGCTTTATGCTTTGGTCCGGTAATAATTCGCCAAACAATATCGGTTTGACAATCGTCGGCTATCTATATAGACAGGGCATTGAGAAAAATAACATGGGCTACGCATCTGCAGTTGGTATTATCCTACTTGTCATCGTCTTGATTATCAATATCACCCAACTTGTCGCAACAGGCACATTTAAGAAGGAGGAACGTTAAGATGGAAAATGCCGCAACGATGAAGAATCATTCTCAAATGTCACCAACATTGCAATCGAAACGAGTCATTCCAAAAGTCGCAACCTATCTGTTATTTGCCGTTGTTGCTTTGGTGATTCTCATTCCAATCTGGGCAATATTTGTTGGTACATTTCATGATGGAGACCTGCTCGTAAGATACGGATTAAATCTAAAGCTCGATTTATCAACGGCAAATTTTGACAATTACGTCATGCTTTTTACCGATTCGGGATCATACTTTACTTGGTTCTTTAACAGTATGTTCTTAACAATCATTCAAGTGGTTGGCACACTCTTCATTAGTGCGTTTATCGCATATGGCTTTGCAATGTATGAATTTAGGTTCAAGACGCCATTGTTTGTCTGTGTACTTCTGATTATGTCTGTGCCTTTTGAGATGCTCATGTTACCACTATACAAACAGACGGTCGACATGGGGTTGATTGATACTTATGGCGCGGTTGTACTACCATTTTTAGCACATGCGTCAACAATCTTCTTCTTTCGGCAATACCTAAGAGGCGTTCCGAATGAGATTATCGAGGCTGGTAGAATAGATGGGGTATCCGAATATGGCATATTTTTTAGATTAATCTTGCCGATTATGAAACCATCTTTTGCTGCGATGGCAATTCTGAATGGTATGAACAGTTGGAATAACTTCTTGTGGCCGCTGCTCTCCTTAAGATCTCCGAGTAAGTTCACATTACCGATTGGACTCAATACTTTGCTTACCCCATATGGAAATAACTATGACATGCTTATTGTTGGGTCGTTCTTTTCCGTATTACCGATATTGATTTTGTTCCTCTGTTTCCAGAAGTATTTTATTGAAGGCATGACTGCAGGTGCAGTAAAAGGATAGTACGATTCATTTTAATAGTAAGAAAGGATCGCAAATGAATAACAATGTTAGACATGCCAAGATGACGCTTGATAAGTCATATACTTTGGC
>JAISJM010000057.1 GCA_031261525.1 Eubacteriales Family XIII. Incertae Sedis bacterium | reverse complement strand
TGAAAAAGAGGCTGAAAAGGAAGCAAAAGCACTCGCCACAGCTGATGCAACCAGCGTCGCTCCTGATGGAGATCAGGCGACGAAAATTCTTGCTGTCACAGCCTGCCCTACTGGAATCGCTCATACCTATATGGCTGCAGAAAGTCTCGAAAAGGCTGCGGACAAGGCGGGTGTCGATTTAAAAGTTGAGACAAACGGCTCAGGTGGTGTAAAAGGCAGACTGACAGACGCAGAGATTGCGGAAGCATCGGCAATCATTGTAGCAGCGGATAAAGATGTTGAGCTTGCACGATTTGATGGCAAAAAGGTAATCATGGTAAAAGTTGCTGATGGTATCCATAAAGCAGACGAGCTGATTCGGCAAGCGGAAGATGGTGATGCACCAATATACAAAGCAGATCCAAATGCCCAGAAATCTTCGATGACTGGTGGTGACAGTGCTGGTAGAAAGATTTACAAATCGTTGATGAATGGCGTATCACACATGCTACCATTCGTCATCGGTGGCGGTATCTTAATTGCCATTGCTTTCTTATTGGATGGGGCAAATGCAGGTACAGAGATCTTCGGCGTTGGCAATCCTGCCTCAAATTTTCTGAAGACGGTTGGTGGACTTGCCTTTGGTGTCATGTTCCCGATTCTTGCTGGTTATATCGCCATGGCAATTGGAGAACGCCCAGCACTCATGCCTGGAATGGTTGGCGGATATCTCGCATCAAGTGGATTTGCAATGCATTTTGATGGTATGCCGTATGAAGGCGGTGCCGTATCTGGGTTCTTTGGTGCTCTGATTGCAGGTTTCCTCGCAGGCTATCTCGTCGTTGGTCTTCGAAAACTCTTTGATGGACTGCCACGATCACTCGAAGGTATTAAACCGATTTTGCTCTATCCGGTATGTAGCATTGCGATTATCGGTTTGGTCATGGTCTTCATCGTCAATCCACCGATGGCAGTGTTTAACTCCGCATTATTTGATGCACTTGGAAATCTTGGTGAAGGCTCGAAACTAATCTTTGGGCTTGTTCTCGGTGGTATGATGAGCATTGACTTTGGCGGTCCAATCAATAAGGCAGCTTATGTATTTGGTACAGCGTCAGTCGCAAGCGGACAACCTGAAATTATGGCGGCAGTCATGATTGGTGGTATGGTGCCACCCATTGCTATTGCAATTGCGACACTTGTATTCAAAAATAAATTTACAAAGGCGGAGCGCCAGACCACTGCTTCGAACTTCGTCATGGGACTGAGCTTTATCACAGAAGGTGCCATTCCATTTGCAGCATCAGATCCAATCAGAGTGATTCCATCCTGCGCAGTTGGTGCCGCAATTGCTGGTGGATTATCCATGATTTTTAACTGCTCAACCCCTGCTCCACATGGTGGCATCTTTGTCATCGCACTCGTCGAACATCCAATTCAGTATGTCATTGCACTGATTATTGGATCCGTCATATCAGCAGTACTCTTAGGTACACTGAAGAAAAAAATTGTTGATGAATAAGTACAAGATATTTCTTTTGAGATAAAAAAATGCTGTATTATATATAATTCAAGCTTTCTATATAATAAATTTATAAGATACAGCACATTACACTTGTACATATTTCGTCAGAGTTTTATAATATTAGTATTGGATGTCTTAGTATAGCACGATAAATTGGGAGAATTATTATGATTGAAATTAAGTACACGATTACAGACACAGACGGTATGCATGCACGACCAGCAGGTCAACTCGTCAAAGAAGTAGGCAAGTTTGAAAGTTCTGTTACAATCACAAAAGGCGAGAAAACAGGTGATGCAAGTAGAATCTTTGCAATCATGAGCCTAGGCATCAAGAATGGTGAAGAAATCACACTTCAAGTTGAAGGAAAAGACGAAGTGGAAGCAGCAGCTGCACTAGAGGTTTTCTTGGCAGAGAATCTATAGGTTATTCAATGCTCGTGCAAGGAGCGCGAGCATTTTTTTTCGTCATTGTATGACCGTTTGCGCTTGACTATGCTCTTTTTTTGTTAAGTTTCAAAGTCGGTCAGCTTAGTTCTGAGAGGTGCAGAATGTTTATAATTGAAGGAATAAGCGTATTTCAAGGCATTGCGATTGGTCCAATTCATTATTTTGGAAAATCGGTTGGAGGCCCAGAGAAATACGAGATAGAAAATATAGAAGAAGAAATCGCTCGTTATGAAGTAGCGAAAGCCACAGCAAAAGAACAACTACAAGGAATCTATGAAAAAGCACTGACAGAAGTCGGAGAAGAGCATGCCTTCATCTTCGAAATTCATCAAATCATGCTTGACGATCCAGATTACAATGATTCGATTATTGAAAACATCTCAACAAGGAAAGTAAATGCTGAATATGCGGTAACAGAAACTGAAAACGCTTTCGCAGAATTATTTTCCAGTATGGATGACCCCTATATGCAAGGTCGTGCAGCCGATATCCACGACATCAGTTCACGAATCGTCTCCATTTTAAGTCCAGAGACGAGCACATCAATCAAATTAAACAGTCCTGCGATTCTCGCGGCTGAGGACTTCGCACCATCTGAGACAGTACAACTCGACAAGAAGAATTTGCTTGCATTTGCAACAGTTGAAGGTTCTGTGACGTCTCACACAGCAATCCTTGCTCGCACGATGGGAATTCCTGCAATTGTCAAAGCTGGCACCGCACTTTCGCCAGATCTAAACGGCAAAGAAGCAATTCTTGATGGCTTTACAGGTACGTTATATATTGAACCTGATGAAGACACCATCACAGCAATGCGCGTCAAAAAGAAAGCACATGAAGCGCATCTGAAGAAGTTAGACGAGCTGAAAGGCAAAGAGAATATCACCAAAAGCGGTCAAAAGATCAATATCTATGCCAATGCCGGCAATCTGAATGATCTTGAATCTGTCATAGAAAATGACGCAGGCGGCATCGGACTCTTTCGAAGTGAATTCCTCTATATGGAGACGACCACCTATCCTACGGAAGAGCAACAGTTTGACATCTACAAAAAAATGGCTCAGACGATGGGTGATAAGAGGACGATAATTCGGACACTTGATATCGGCGCAGACAAGCAAGCAGCATACTTTGATCTTGCACCAGAAGAGAACCCTGCACTTGGATTGCGTGGTATCAGAATCTGTCTGACGCGTCCAGAGGTCTTTAAGACACAACTTAGGGCATTATTCAGAGCTTCCGTCTATGGCAACATTTGCATCATGTTCCCAATGATTATCTCGATTTGTGAGATTGAAGAAATCTATAGCTACATCGAAGAAATAAAACAAGAACTTCGTGAAGAAGGAAAACTATTCAGAGATGATGTTGAGACTGGAATCATGATTGAGACGCCTGCGTCCGTACTGCTCGCACCAGAATTTGCAAAACTCGTAGACTTCTTCAGCATCGGCACAAACGATCTGACCCAATACACATTGGCACTAGACAGACAGAACAACTCCCTAGATAAGTTCTATGACCCAGCGCACCCATCCGTACTCAGAGCCATCAAGATGTCCGCCGACGCAGCACATGCAGAAGGCAAATGGATCGGAATCTGCGGAGAGCTCGGTGCCAATCTCGACCTTACGGAGACATTCCTCGAGATGGGAATCGACGAACTATCCGTATCGCCAGCAAGTATCTTACCACTGCGCGACAAAGTACGCAGCATCTAGTATAAATGAAGAATATAGAATTCCAATAAAAAAAACTCCACCCAGCTGCACAATGCTGAGGTGGAGTTTTGATATTGTAAAAGAGCATATGCGGCGATTCTCTATCTAAACAATCTCGGCGTTCGGGCAGCCTTCAATCCCGTAATGCTTACAGATTGCCCATACAACAAGATTATGATCATCAATCCCTGCGAGACCAGATGCGATTGCAGCCCCTGCAAATCCGATGCCTTTCACAAAGATTGGGAAGCCACCACCAGCAGGCGCATAATCAGTTCGATTCAGTCCTGTTCCTTCGATTCCGCCCTCTGTTTCTGGCGTCTCAAATCGTAGAGAACTTTTCTGAAAATAATATACGGTATTGCGCTTGCGTCTCATCCAATTCTCACTCTCTTGACCGCCTGTTCCATCCATATGCAGATGAAAAAGAGTCAGTCCACCTCGAGAGATATCTATCGCCATCGCATATCCCAATTCTTTTGCGCGCTCATAAATCAAGATACCAATTGCAACAGCATCTTCATTAGAAAAGTGATCGAGCTGTAGTAATTCTTCCTGAATTTCGATATTTTTGTAACTCATATTGTACGTCTCCTTACATTTCAAACTTAATCGATTACGACATAGAAATATCGTACCATAATTCATAACAAAAAACAATAAACCGCCCACAGCATTGGCTATGGACGGTTTAGGAAAATACTAATGAGATCTGGGATTAATCAATGCGAGGAGATCTCATTAGTAGGAGGCTATTAATCTATTCGAAATCTGCAACATTTGCCTTTGTAATGACATCGAAAGGAATCAAATCAATCTTTTCTACATCGTCACCATTTGCAAGTCCAATCGCTGCTGTTACACTGTGTGCGCCCTGTTCTACTGCATTCTGAAGGATTGTTGCAGTCATCTCACCCTCTTTTACCGATCGAATGCCTTCTGACGTACCATCAAATCCAATAACGGGGATATCTGCCGTTGTCTTACCAACTGCTTTTAAGGCTTCGATTGCACCGAGCGCCATCTCATCATTGTTGGCAACGATTACATCAATGTGCTTGTTTGTGCCAAGGAACTGTTGAATCAACTGCATTGCTTTTGCTCTATCAAATTCTGCAGTATCTTCAAATTGTACATTGAGTGTGAATCCAGCTTCTTCCAAACCAGCCTTGACGCCATCGGTTCTTCCAATGGTGCCAGGATGACCGATGATTCCCAAAAGGATTGCAGCATCAAGTGTCTTTGGATCTTTATCTTTAAACAATTCAGCGATATATTCTGCTTGTAGTTTACCACCTTCAAATTCATCTGATACAACCGTTACGTCCTTACCCTCTACAAGAAGATCTTCAGCAGGTTGACGGTTTACAAATACTACAGGAATGTCGCCAGCCGCGTCGATGATACTTTCAGCAGTATCCACTTCAACGATATTGACGATAATGGCATCGAAACCTTGTGATACAAAGGATTTTACTTGGTCAAGTTGTCTCTGAACATCCTTTTGTGCATCTTGAACAGTAAGATCAACACCCAATTCATCCGCTTTATCAGAAGCAGCTTTTTCCATTGACGATAGGAATTGGTCTCTCTCTGACATGGATAATGCAATCTTTAATTTCTTATCGGAACTTTTATCACTGCTGCTATCACTATCGCTATTTGACTTGCTGCCGCCGCAGCCAGCCATCATGCCTACAAGCATTACGACCAACACCAATACTACTACACTTAATTTCTTCATTTCCATTTCCTCCGTTTACTACCTATTAACATATACAATACACAATACCCGCATCTAGATATTGTCACTGACCTCACGAATCGCTTCGATTGCCGTCTTGCTATCAACTGCTGGCTCTAGCTCATACCCCACAATATGCTCATAACCTAATTTTGATAATAACAACATGTAATTCTTAAAGTTGATTGCGCCCGTACCAGGCTCACCCCGCCCGGGTGCATCCGCAATATGAATATAACCAATGACATCAATGTATTCTGTCGTCTTCTCGAATACTTGACCTTCATCAAGATACATATGATAGGCATCGTATAGAATCTTGACATTTGGAGAACCCACAGCCCTTACCAAATCGCCATTCATTGTTGTATTATTGAGAAAGACACCTTTGTGATCCTTGACTGTATTCAGTGCTTCCACTTCAAGTGTGATTCCAGCTTCTTCACCAAGAGGTGCAATCGTCTTCAATACATCGAGCATGGTGTAGAGTTTCGTCTCGTAGGAATAATCCCCTGAAAGTGGCACGGCATATTGATGCGGAAAATCTTGAAGTGCATCGGAATGGATAATCAATCTTGTATTGCCAATAATCTTTGACGCTTCAATCGATTGCTTGATGAATGCAATATAGGCTTCTTTATTGGCAGGGTCACACATGGACAAAGGACCATCGCCACTCATTCCTGCAAATTTCACGCCTGTCTCATCCAATTTTGCTTTGATTGCGGGAAGATCTTTCCCTTCCCATCCCCAGAATTCAATATATTCGAATCCGTCCGCTTTCGCTGCCGCAATCCGATCTAAAAATGGCAACTCGGCATAAAGATATTCGATATTGATTGATCTTTTTAGCATTTTGTATCCTCCTTACAAACTTTAATTCCCTGTTCTAGCTGATAGACTCATTTTATGTTTATTTTGCCTCTTGCACACCAACCATCTTGTCAGTATTGTTCCGAAAATAGGTTGACCTATCAATATTGATGCTTGATAGAATATTCACAAAGTAATTATCTTGTGATGAAGGATATAATGAAGGATATAATGACGTAAATTTATTGCAGTTTCAACATTGCTTTACGGAATGTACCTGGAGATAAACCGACAATTTTATGGAACATATTATTGAAATGATTCGTATTGTTGAAGCCTACAATATTGGAGATTTCAATAATGCTGAGATTTGTCTGAATTAAGTAGGTCTGCGCTTCCCCAATTCTTCTCTTGATGATATATTGCATTGGACTATGCCCAAAAGCATTTTTATATACATGGGCTACATAATAGGGACTGATATGCAATGCTGCGGCAATCGATTCTAGCGACATTTGCTCCAAATAATGATCATCAATATGCTGCTTAATTCTACAGGACAGTTCACCATCCTCGAAGATGGATTCATCAGTCTCGTGTTTGTGCGCATGAATGATGTGAAGAATCAGCAACAATAAAGACCGTGCCAGATAATTAACGCTTTCTGCATAATCGATATACTCTGACTTCACCTGTTTATAAATCAGGCTCATAAGACCGCTTAACTCGTCAAAATGATCCTCACTCGGAATGATATTTTTAGCATTTTTCGGTAAAAGGCAGTTTTTATCGAGACCTTTGATCTGGAAATTCCCGATGCCGCAGCTATATTTATGAAGATGAATCCCCTCAATCGGCTGTTCCTCATGGGTCGTATACGAATTATAGATGATGATATCACCTTTTTTTGTATGATATTCCACTTCGTCAATCACGTAATGTGCTTCCCCCTCTATAATCAAGGAAATCTCTACGCGATCATCATGATGATGGGTCGCCCTTGGAATATCCGTTGTGAATCCGTCTTCATCGCTCACGGTAAAGAGTTCTGGGATATTGTCATGCTTAAAGATACTTTTATATTTTGAATGAAAATTGATCAATGTCATAATTTATTACCTCAAATTAATACCTTAAAAATAATATAACAAAAATAAAAAGAGGAAGTCTCTGATAAAAACGAGAGACTTCCTCTATTATATGTTAGTTTTTGAGGTAATAACAAATGATTTCTATATTGATATCATAGGAAAAATCCCGAGCGCAGTAGGAGGTGCGCCCGAGATTTGTGAATTATATAGATCTGGTGTACCTATTTTGCAAAATCTGCAACATTTTCAGGAGTGATTAATTCCCATGGAACAAGTACAACTGTTTCCGTATCGTCGCCATTCACAAGTGCGATACCCGTGTCTACAGCTGCTGCCCCTTGTCCAGGACCATTTTGGAATACGCTCATGGACAATTCGCCCTCTTCAATCGATTTACATGCACCAGCACTTCCATCGATGCCGAGTACTGGAAATTCTTTTGTCGTAAGACCTTGCGTTCTCATCGCTTCAATTGCGCCCAATGCCATCTCATCGTTATTGGAAATGATAAGGTCAAAATGTTTGCCTGTGCCAAGGAATGTCTGAATCTTATCGAGTGCTTTTGCTCGATCGAAATCCGCTGTATCTTCGAATACTTTATTAATTGTAAATCCTGCTGCTTCAAGACCTTCATAAGCTGCCGCTGTTCTGAATATCTGGTTTGGGTCGCCCAAATTACCCTCGAGCATGATGACATCCAAAGTCTTGTCGGATTTGTCTTTAAAATACTCTGCTGCCCAAGTTGCTTGTATGGTTCCTGCTTCCAAAGCATCGGATCCAACAAACACAGCTTTTCCAGCTTCTAAGAATTGTTCATCAGGCTGTCTGTTTACAAATATAATCGGAACATCTCCAGCTGCAGTACGAATGGATTCTGCGCTATCTAATTGTTGTGCAAGACAGATGATGAATTCAACGCCCGTATCAGACAAAGTCTTTACTTGATCTATCTGTGTCTGCATATCTTTCTGTGCATCTGTAACATTCACCTTGTAGCCAGCTTTTTCTGCCGCCGCTTTTACGCCATTTTCCAATGTTGATAGCCACTCATCTCGCTCACCCATGCTCAGTCCGATGGTTCCTTTCTTGGAGCTTGATTCAGAACTTGAATCGCTGCCACTATCGCCGTTTCCATCTGTGCTAGAAGAATTACCACCACAACCTGTCACGAGTACGATACACATCATTGCAACCAATAGTCCACATAGTAATTTTTTCATTTCCGTTTCCCCCTAATTTTCTATAAATACTTTCTTGAAGCTTCTGCCCCAAGGCGAATAACTTCTTCTGGGTCCATCTGATAGTACTCGGGTCTGAACAATTCTAAGCAAGCAGGCCCGTCATAGCCAACTTCTTTCACTGCCGCGGATATTGCTGGAATATCAATTGCACCGAGGCCAGGCATGATTCGGTCGCTATGATCAAGCACGCCGAGCGGCAAATCGTCACAGTCATTGATATGATAGACGAAGAGTTTCTCCTTGGGTATCTTGCGTATCGATGCGATATCTGCACCCTTATCGTGCATGTAGAAATTGATACAATCCACGGTAATTCCAACATCGTCTCTATCCACAGCGTTAATAATCTCAAGTGCCTGCCGCTGCGAATTGCAACACCACCGCTTATCACCAATCGGCTCAAAGGATAGTTTGACGCCATACGGTCGTGCGATATCCGATAATTGAATCAGCACCTCTACCGTATCTTCAAAGACTTCCTGCTCATTTTTCTGATTGTAAGTATCTGTCATGGTTGGAACGACGATGATGTATGGATTGCTAATTGCCTCAGCGACCTCACATGCAAATGTAAACAATTTTACAAGTTCATTCCACCCTTTCTCATCTTGGAAGTTAATCTGTTCAATTGAATTGAGTGCAAATGGCTTCAGATGATGGCTATCGAAGAAATCTCGAAGCTCCGTGAGCGAATGAGATCCCAGATACTTTTTCAGCATATCAAGCCTTAACTCAATATAATCGTAGCCATATTTTTCGCAGAGAATTAAGTCTTGCTCTACACTTGAATTCTCTTTCGTTGTCGCCTCATTATAACCAAGTTTTAACATTTCGTCCCCCCTATACAACCCCGATATGACCCTATACAATCTCACTGATTTGAACAGATCTGTTTTCCTTCAGTGACTTTGCTGCAGCGAGTGCAATCTTCACAGGTGCAAGTCCATCCTTACCACCAACAAGCGATGGTGTATCCTTAATAATTGCATCTGCAAATGCCACAGCTTCCGCGATAAACGCATTGTTATATCTCTCAAGGAAGAACCAAGTTGGCTTTGAGACTTCAACGCCCTCTGCTGTAGAAATCATTGAGGTATCATTGAGATCATTTGCCACCTGAACACAACCTTTATCGCAATGAACTTCCGTACGCTGATCGTAACCATAGTGTGCTGCTCTGGAATTATCGATGACGCCAAGTGCCCCATTTTCGAATTTCAACATGACGATTGCGGTATCGATATCACCTACTTCGTCATAGCCTGCGCCTGAAAGTGCTGCACCATATGCGGTGACTTCTGTGACTTCACTGCCTGCGAGATAACGCGCCATGTCGAAATCATGGATTGTCATATCGAGGAAGATACCGCCAGATACTTTGATGTATTCCATTGGTTGATGATCGGGATCCCTTGATGTCACCTTGATGATATGCGGTGCACCGAGTTTTCCTGACGCGACGGTGTCTCTTACTTTCTTATGGTTATGATCAAATCTTCTCACAAATCCAACCTGAAGCTTTACACCAGCCTCTTCTACCGCTGCGATTGCCTCTTCGATTACAGCAAGATCTGTATCAATCGGCTTCTCACAAAATGCGTGCTTGCCAGCCTTTGCAGCCTGCTTGATAAAGTCGGCATGTGTCGATGTAGAGGAACAAATCCATACCGCGTCAATGCTATCATCACTGAAGATCTTCTCTGGATCATCATAGCAATTTTCTACACCTAAATTTGCTGCCCAAGCTCTCGTATCATCATTTAGAAATGGATCTGCAACAGCAGCCAATGTTGCGTTCGGCACTGCATATACGAGGTTTTCACCATGTAGCTTCCCGATACGACCGGCGCCGAGCAATCCAATACGTACACTCTTTCCCATTTTATAATCTCCTTTTTTTCAACAAGATTTTCAACAAAATTTGTGACAAGATTGTGAATATCAACTCTTTAGCTTGTGTATATAATATAGCTAAAGTGCTCGATTGCGTTAGCGTGTTCTTGCTTAAAAAAGGACGTATTTCCCATAACAAAATGTAAATAAATGGAAATCATTGTTGTATTCTTGTTATTCATTTCAGAATTGACATAGAATTCAACCAAAAAAAAGAGGGATGATTATGTCTGAAAATAAAAATAATTTAATTCCAAAACTCACAGGAATCCATCTTATTGACGAGTCGCACAGCAATAAACATGCAAGGCTGGTTCACTTGCATGAAGATGAGCTTGAATTATTTTTTGTCTATAGCGGAGAAGGACAATATTCCGTAGATGGAAAGAATTATGAAGTAAAGACGGGCGATATGATTATCTGCAACGCTGGTACCCTACATGGCGAAGATCCAAGTGGCGAAAGAAAAATCTTATCCTACTGCATCGCGCTCACAAACATTTCCATTGACGGATTGCCTGACAACACACTAATTTCCAGTACGGATTCACCAATCATCTCCTGCCTTGCGCTTGAAAATGTCATCAGAAATCTCATGAAAATGATTTATACTGTATCTCATCAATTCCCACATATGGGAGAAGCGAATTCCCATCTGGGTATTGCAATCCTAGAAATCACTCAAGAATTAATCAAAGAAAATAGAAAAAAACAATTACAATATAGCGAGAAATCCAATGTCCTCGCCAACCGTATTAAAAATTATTTGGATAATCATTTTAGAGAACCATTGACCTTGAATACCATTAGCAAGGCACTGAATATCAGTGAATATTACCTTGCGCATGTCTTTAAAGAAGAAATCGGCATTCCACCGATGCAGTATGTGACAAAACGACGTATCGGGGAAGCGCAAACCTTGCTCATGGATACCTGCATGCCAATCGCTGAGATTTCTGACAAAATTGGCTGCAACAATCCTTGGCATTTCACGAGCGTCTTTAATAAATTTGTTGGAACCTCCCCTAGCAAATATCGGGAGTCCTTTCATCATATGAAAGAGGAGACGGAGACGTAGGTTAATAAAAATCCCAAGCGTATTAGGGGACACGCTTGGGATTTGGAAAATTACTTTACTTCCACCCACGTATTATTCTTCCCATTGGATTCAATACAGGCTTCCACAAAATAAAGTCCTTTGATACCATCATGGACAGTTGGATAATCATAACGATGATCATTTTGATCGTCTTGTCCATTCTTTTTTGCAATCAAAGCCGTACAATATTCGCGGTAGATGTTGCCAAATGCTTCATAATACCCCTCAATATGTCCCGTAGGTAATCGGCAGAGCCTTTGTGCCGATGGGAATAGATAGTCTCTAGACGTTGTATAAATTTGAGGCGGCTCGTTAATCTTCGTATAACGAAGTTCCCACGGTTTGATATGACTCCATTCAAGGGAACCCGTTTCGCCATAAATTCGTACACGCAGTTCTGTCTCATGTCCAAGCGCAACCTGAGAAGTCCAAATTAGCCCAGATATTCCATCTCCATATTCTGCAAGAATCTGTACATTTGTCTCCAGTTTCAATGTCTTTGGAATCGTATCAAACTTTGCGATAACACGCTTCGGACGAAGACCTGTAATCTTGTAAATAAGACTTTCTGCATGAGAACCGATATCTGCACAACACCCAGAAGGACCTGATACCTGTGGATCCATTCTCCACGTTGCTTGATCTGAATGTGCAGCATTCAAGCCAACCAATAACCATTCTTGTGGATACTCTGCCTGGATATTAATAATCTTTCCGATCATACCAGATTTGACCATCTCTTGAGCTTGTTTCACAATAGCATAGCCTGTAAATGTATAAGTCACACCGAACAGAAGTCCCTTTTCACGCGATAATTTCTCAAGCTCTTCCCCTTGCTCGGAGGTCAATGCAAGCGGCTTATCACATACAATATGAAAACCCTTTTCTAAAAAATACTTTGCAATTGGATAGTGCGTATTGTTGGGGGTAACAATGGATACAAAGTCAATTCGAATATCCTCAGGGAGTGCGGCTTCGGTATCTGCCATCTCCTGATAGCTTGAATAGATACGGTTTGAATCTTCTACGCCCCAAAGTGCAGCGGTTTCTTTGTTTTTCTCATCATTACGACTGAAACTACCAGCAGTCAGAACTGCAAGGACATCTAGCTGCGCACCTTGCCTGTGGACATTTCCAATAAATCCACCGCCGCCACCGACCATACCAAATTTCAACTTCATTTTGCCCTCCATTTTTTCTTAATAGAATAAATATATAAATGCTATTTTACGAAATCTTCAACATTTTCTGGTGTGACTAATTCCCATGGAACTAAATTAATGAGGTCTGCGGTGTCTCCATTCACAAGTGCAATACCAGCGTCTACTGCTGCGGCGCATTGACCAGGACCATTTTGGAACACGCTCATGGATAATTCTCCAGCCTGAATAGAGGCACACGCATTTGCACTTCCATCAATACCGAGCACTGGATACTCTTTTGTCGTAAGTCCGAGTGCCTTCATTGCTTCGATTGCGCCTAATGCCATCTCGTCATTATTCGAAATAATGAGGTCAAAATGCTTTCCTGTACCAAGGAATGTTTGAATCTTATCGAGCGCTTTTGCTCTATCAAAATCTGCGGTATCTTCGAACACTTTGTTTACAGTGAATCCAGCAGCTTCAAGCCCTTCATATGCAGAAGCGGTTCTGTATATCTGGTTTGGATCGCCCAAATTACCTTCAAGCATGACGACATCTAATGTTTTTTCAGACTTATCTTTAAAATACGCTGCATCCCACTCCGCTTGTATCGTTCCAGCTTCTACCGGGTTGGAACCCGCAAATACGGCTTTCCCTTCTTCTAAGAATTTCTCATCGGGTTGCCTCGTTACGAATACGATTGGAACATCTCCTGCAGCAGTTCGAATGGATTCTGCAGTATCTAATTGTTGTGCAAGGCAGATAATGAAGTCAACTCCTAAGTCAGCCAAAGTCTTTACCTGATCAATCTGCGTCTGCATATCTTTTTGTGCATCTGTTACTTGGACCTTGTAACCTGCCTCTTTTGCAGCATCTTTCACGCCATTTTCTAATGTTGATAACCACTCATCACGCTCGCCCATGCTTAGTCCAATGGTTCCTTCTCCAGAGCCAGAGTCTGAGTCACTAGCACTGCTGTCATTTGCACTGCTGCCATCACCCGAACTACTTGATGCACCACCACAACCGGTTACGAGCACGATACACATCATTGCTACCAACAATCCTACAAATAATTTCCGCATTTTTGTTCCTCCATTTTTTACAAATACGATACGATAGGTTCTCTTTAGCATGTATTTATAATAATGCAAATGTTACAAAACGCGTTAGCGGATTCTTGCGCTAAAAATGCTGTATTTTCATAAATATATCCAGTATATGGGAATTATAGTTGAGTTATTGCGATTGTTAATGAAATAATTAGAATTTATTGCAATAATATCGTGTAATTATTTCATAATATGTATGAATTAATGAATGTGTTTGTGAAAATTTTTCATTCATATATACACATAAAACGAATTGTGCTATAATTTATATCTAATATATAAAGCTGAAATTACGGAGAATAAAATTATGAACCATAGTAAATCGTTTGGATTGAAAGAAATCGCGCAATTATCAAATGTTTCGATTGCCACGGCATCCAGAGTCTTTAGCAATCCGCAGAAGACGTCCTCCTCCACAAGAGATAAAGTTCTCGCAATTGCAAAAGAGCATGACTATTATCCAAACGCCCAGAAATTAATTTCCGCAAATGGGAAGGAGCATACCATTGCTCTATTCATTAGCGATATTGACAACCAATTTAATGTCAATATACTCGATTTGTTGAACAAAATGGCATTTAAAAATAATTTAAATTTTGTTACTTGTATTGCGAATGGAAATTATGATTTGGAATTGCAACATTATGAATATTTCAAGACGCTGAACACGCAAGCATATATCTATGGTAGCGACACAGGAGAGAAAATCTTCAATCTTGAAAATACGGAACCTATAGCAAAAACGATCTTTCTTGATCATGAAGACGTACCAAATCTCCAAAATTACACGGTAACATCAAATAATAAAAAAGGCATTTCCTTACTTGTAGACTATCTGTATAAATTGAACCATCGTAAAATTGCTTATATTTCAGGTCCAACCGATATTCTATTATCAGCTCAAGAACGAAAAGAGGGATTTATCACAGCGATGGAAAAACTCGATTTAGAGGTACCTCCTCATTATATTGTCGAGGGTAATTTAGGTATTCACAATGGCATTAGTCACTTTGATTATTTTTATTCCATGTCAGATGCGCCAACAGCAATCATCTGCGGAAGCGATGTCATCGCGAGAGGATTCATTATGCGTGCAAATTCCTTGGGTGTAAGAATTCCGAATGAATTCTCTGTATGCGGTTTTGATGGACTCAATGATGATACCTTTTATCCTGCAATTACTTCAGTGAAGCAGAATCTAAAGAAAATCGTCAATACAATTTCAACAATTATATCGGAACCTGATGATGAAATATCCACAAAGAAGAAAGTCCTTGATGTGTCAATCAGCCATGGGATGACCTGTCATAAGATATAAGGTCTGATAAGCTTGACATCTAGTTGCATAAGTATATACTATAGATAAAGGATTCTCTTATCCTTAATAAGAGAGAAAATGTTCGCAGCAGACCTGAGCTGGGTAAAACAAATGGTTCGATAAATATTCGCAGCAGGCCTGAGCTGGGTAAAACAAATGGCTCGAAAATCGTAGACCTTCTCTTAATGAGAGGGTCTTTTATTTGAAAGGGATAATATGAAGAATTCTGAAATCAAATTAGGTTACATTTACCACATTAGCGATAAATATTTTGAAATTGCAGAATATAATAAAGGGCAATCGGTATTTTTATTTCAGAACATGTTTCCAGTTATTCCAAAGTATATAGATCATATTCATACAATCAATAATAATCCTGTTGCACTTAATTCAGATTTGCAGAGATTAATGGATAAAAAATTTAGAACTGTAATGAGACTCCATAAAAAAGGCATCAAAATTATATTTCCGAACATAAATAAGCTGGAGAAGTTAATGATAAAACAGCTTCATATTTCCTACTAGTCAAATAGCACACTATAAAAGCCTCTCAATTTTTATTGAGAGGCTTTTTATTATAAATCTTATAACGTTGCAACCATAACCGCTTTAATCGTATGAAGGCGATTCTCCGCTTCATCAAAGACGACGGAATGTTTACTTCTGAAGACTTCGTCTGTCACTTCACGAATATCGTAACCGAGTGCCATCTGCTCCTTTGCCATCTTCGTCTCAAAGTCGTGGAACGCTGGTAGACAATGTAGGAAGAGTACATTTGGGTTTTCTGTCAATTCGAGCATTTGCGTCGTGACCTTGTATGGTGTCAGAAGCTTCACTCTAGCTGGAATCTGATCTTCCTCGCCCATCGATGCCCACACATCAGTATAGATGACATCTGCACCTTTGAGGCATGCAGGATCTGAACTAAACTGAATATCTGCACCCGTCTCCGCTGCCACCGCTTGGACTCTTTCCATCACGGCTGAATCTGGCGCAAGTTCCTGTGGTCCGTAAGCTGTAAATTTCATGCCCATCTTCGCACAACCATACATCCATGCATAACTCATATTGTTGCGTGTATCACCCGTAAAGACAACATAGACATCTCTCAAAGCCTTAAAGATATGCTCTTCAATCGTCAACATATCTGCCAATATCTGCGTCGGATGGTCGTCATCAGTGAGTCCATTCCAGACAGGTACGCCAGAAAATTCTGCAAGTTGCTCTACGAGCTGCTGACTATATCCACGATATTCGATACCATCATAGAATCTACCAAATACCTTTGCGCTATCCTCCACACTTTCCTTCTTACCAAACTGTGAACTGGCATTGTCTAGAAATGTCACATGTGCGCCTTCTTCGGCAGCACCGAGCTCAAAACTACAACGCGTTCTCGTGGAAGTCTTCTCAAAAAGTAAAAGAACATTCTTACCTTTTAGAAGATTACCCGTGAGCCCCATACGTTTCTTGGCTTTCAAATCCTTGGATAAATCAAGTAGGTATCTAATCTCGTGTGGTGTGAGATCCATCAATGTAAGAAAACTCTTACCTTTCATATTTACAGCCACGTTCGCCTCCCAATTAATTACTCTTCATCGCCATCTAAATCAACAGCGCAGTTGTGATATACTTTCTGCACGTCATCATTGTCCTCAAATGCCGCAATCATCTTCTTCAATGCTCTTTGATCAGCATCTGATTTTGGTTCTGTCTCCATGTTTGGTACATATTCAATGTCGCTCTCAAGTAGCTCATAACCAGCTTCGCGGAGTGCTTCTGCCACTGCAAAGAAATCATCTGGTTCTGTGCGAATCTCGAAATAATCATCACCAACAATGAAATCTTCCATGCCAGCTTCGAGCGCTGTCTCCATGACTGTATCTTCGTCAACTGCATCCGTCTTCTCGATGAGAATGACGCCTTTACGATTGAACATGTAGGATACACAACCAGGCGCACCAAGATTGCCACCATTTTTGTCAAAAGTATGCTTTACCGCTGATGTCGTTCTGTTCTTATTGTCCGTAAGTACATCGACGATAATTGCGACACCACTTGGTCCATACCCCTCAAATGCGAGTACTTCATAACTCTCACCTTCAAGCTCGCCCGTACCTTTTTTAATCGCTCTTGTAATCTTATCATTTGGCAAGTTGATTGCTTTCGCCTTATCAATCGCATTCTTTAGTGATGCATTGTATGCTGGATCTCCACCATTCTTCGCAGCGATAATAATCGCTCTGGTGAATTTTGTAAATACCGCCGCACGCTTTGAATCTTGTGACGCCTTACGCCCCGCTATCGTTCCATGTCTACCCACAATAGTCCTCCTAAAATATATATTACACAATATCTAACACGCAAATGTCGCAATAATCATCATTGTCATTTGCAAAATTAACACACAAAACTAATTATACCATATTCAAGGTGCAATATACAAATTTTAGTTTCATAAGTGCTGGATTTTCATCGAAAATATACTATTTTGATGAGATATGAGTGTGCATCATTCGCGTTATAGTCATGATTGTCGCAATTGCCTTTATAAATCAATCTGAGGATTCCTATAGTTTATACGAAAAAACACGGAGTATGGATAGCACCGCCCATTACTCCGTGTTTCGCATCGATTATAATATATCCAAATGAAAAGGACAGTGCAAATCGGTAGGA
>JAISJM010000178.1 GCA_031261525.1 Eubacteriales Family XIII. Incertae Sedis bacterium | reverse complement strand
TGTTTGAATTAACTGCTGCAGCCCTTTAACTGGTAGATAAGCTGCTTCTACAGGAATTATAACTTCATCCGCGCTTACCAAGGAGTTAATTGTAAGCATTCCCAATGAAGGCATGCAGTCGATAATAATGTAGTCATAGAACTCCCGCAATGCATCTATATGTTGTTTTAAGATTTGCTCACGACTCATTGCGTTTACTAGCGACACCTCCAGACCAGCCAGCTCAATGTTCGTTGGCAAAAGATCCATTCCCTCCTGATGATTTAAAATACCTTTAGTCGGGCTAATTTCCCGATCATCTATCATATCCGCCATTATCGTCACTAAAGTCTCTTCAAGACTATCTGGCTCCTTATAACCAAGACTTGCCGTCAGACTCCCCTGTGGATCTGCATCAATCAACAATACTTTCTTTCCTAGTCTTACTAATCCCGCTCCTAAGTTTACACAGGTGGTAGTCTTAGCCACTCCACCTTTTTGGTTTGCAATTGCAATCACTTCACACATTTTATTTCCCTCCGTTCAACCTTTTCGCTTGGTTAACTTCCATATAATTTCGATAATACTGATTGGTTCCTTTGTTTGCATACATATCAGATACCACTGTAATATCAATATCTAAACTTTGCTTCAGTATTCTTTGAAACCATTGAATATCTTCTATCTTCCCCTGCAATCTTATTTTAAGCATAAAACATCTCCTCTCAACGACTCACATATTCTGGATAACGAAGCTTAATAGCTTCCCAAAAATATCTGGCATCACCACAACAAAATAAGTCCGATACGGAATACTCTCTACATGCGCACAATTGCCTATCTAACTTATCATCGGAATCTACGGTAGGAGTACCATCCGTATAGAGGTTGAATGCAAGTAGGATAATTCTACGGCTTCCGCTTGTGATCCACCCTTCATGTAAACAATCCGGCTTAATACATCCCGTTTTAAAATCATAAATATGATGCGCTTGGTGCCTGGTATCCGATGACAACCCTAAGCAATAACAGAGTGCCTGATGATAAGTATCCTGGTAGCTACATTGGAACAGAGTATTGAAGAAAAAATCCTCGTGCTTTGAATCCTTAAATAAAATTTCTGTGTGAGTGTCTCCATTGCAATTTACCTTGTTTGCTCTTAACGCTGTGTTTTTCATTTTGTTTTTCCTCCTAAAATTATTTTCTTTTTGACCATAACAAAAAGGACACTTCCTTATAGCTTGGAAATGTCCCTAAGTACAAAACTTATTAAAATTTAAGAGCCTTCAAATACGCATTATCAGGTACTATCACGTATTATCCGTTGCAAAATTGTTGTAAATTTGTTGTAAAACACAACCGTCAAGTCCGCAAACCCGCATGGTTACTGGGTTTATTTATCCAATGACTTCATCGTGGGGAACAGCAATACGTCCCTGATGCTCGTCTCACCAGTAAGCAGCATCACAAGTCGGTCGATACCGATACCGATTCCGCCTGTTGGTGGCATACCATATTCGAGCGCATTGAGGAAATCTTCATCTACGCCACTCGCCTCGTCGTCGCCCTGCTGCTTCAAGAAATCTTGATACTCAAAACGCGTGCGCTGATCAATCGGATCGTTCAATTCTGAAAACGCGTTTGCATATTCATGACCTGCGATAAATAATTCAAAACGCAACGTATAGTCTGGATTTTCAGGATCTTTCTTCGCAAGTGGGCTGATTTCAACAGGATGCCCTGTGATAAACGTTGGCTGTATGAGCTTATCCTCACAATAGGTCTCATAGAAGAAGTTGAGGATGTCGCCTTTTTTGTGTCTATCCTCATATTCTATATGATGTTCATCTGCAAGTTTCTTTGCAGCTTCCGTATCCGCAACCTCGTTAAAATCTACACCGCTATATTTTTTAACAATTTCTAGCATCGTATAACGCTCAAATGGCTTTCCTAAATCGATGAGATGCTCACCAAATTGGACTTTCTGGTCTTCTGGAAGCACTTTTTCGGCGAGAGTCTTGATTACATCCTCAACCAAATCCATCATGCCCTCATAATCTGTATACGCTTGATAAAGCTCAACCATCGTAAATTCCGGATTATGACTTTTGTCCATACCCTCGTTACGGAAATTCCTTCCGATTTCATAGACTCGATCGAATCCTCCGACAATCAATCTTTTCAGATACAATTCTAAACTAATTCTTAGATGCATCTCTATATCTAGCGAATTATGATGTGTATTAAATGGACGCGCGGCAGCACCACCAGCATGTGTCTGAAGAATCGGCGTCTCCACTTCCATAAATCCATGATCATCAAAATACCGACGCATCTCGGAGATAATCTTTGAACGCATCTTGAACGTATTCTTCACTTCTGGATTGACAATCAAGTCCATATAGCGCTGACGATACCGAAGTTCTTTGTCTTTCAGACCGTGATACTTTTCGGGAAGTGGAATCAAACTCTTTGAAAGAAGCTCAATCACCGTTACTTTCACACTGATTTCACCAGTCTTCGTACGGAATAAATGACCTTTTACGCCGATAATATCACCGATATCCAGACGCTTAAAATCTTTGTATTCATCAAGACCGATCGTATCTCGTTGAACATAGATCTGAATATTATCCGTTGTGTCCACAAGGTTTGCAAAACTAGCCTTCCCCATCACACGTTTGCTCATGAGACGACCTGCCATCACAACAGCTTGTCCTTCCACATGTTCCTCGCCCTCCGCTGGGTCTACATAATTCTCCTTTGCATCCACTGCGTAGGTATCCTGAGGCCATGTATTAATCTGGTATGGGTCTTTTCCTTCATCTTGCAACTCTTTGAGTTTATTTCTTCGAATCGTAATTTGCTCTGTATATTGCTTTTCTTGTTGTTCCTCTGTGAGCTCTATCTGGGATGTTGCTTGCTCGTGCCCCATTGTGTTACCTCCGCATACGTTATTACATAGAGATTCCCGCTAGGTGCATGCGGGAATGACATCTAAAAATTTATTTATTCGTTTCGAATCTTCTAAATCATTTTGTGTGAAATCTCAATTCATCATTCTTATATCAATCTCAATTTACAAAATTCACAACACTTGGTGATTATGATTCAATTTACTTACAGAATCTCTAAAATCTGATATTTCGCGATTCCATCAGGTACTTGCACACTGATTTTGTCGCCGACTTTTTTACCAAGAAGTGCAGCACCGACGATGCTCTCACTGGAAAGTCTTCCTACAAATGGATCTGACTCGATACTTGATACGATTTGATAAGAACTTTCTTCTTTCGTCTTGAGATTCTTAATCCTAATCTTACCACCGAGGTTGACGGTTTCACGGTCAATTTCATCTTCCTCAACAACTTTGGCATTTTTGAGTATATTTTCCAAAGTATTGATACGTGCTTCGATTTCAGCTTGTTCGTTTTTTGCGGCATCATACTCAGCGTTCTCGCTCAAATCGCCAAAGGAACGCGCTTCTTTGAGTGCCTCTGCAACCTCGTGTCTACGTACCGTACTCAGCTGTTCGAGTTCTTTTTCAATCTCTTCAAAACCTTGTCTCGTTAGTATTTTTTCTTCTTCAGCCATTTTATATCCCTCCTATATGGACATACACGCAACCTATGTGAAACTTGAGCGCATGTCTGCAAATTATACAACATCATTATAAAAAACAGTCAAAGTCAATTATACCCATTTTCCATACAAAATGCAAATGTAAAGGCGTGATGGGAATAATTGTAAATCACTTTCAGTATCAAGTCACCATTCGGTCTGCTTAAGAAAATTTTACAATAAGTAAAGGCGTAATGGGAATAATTGTAAATCATTTTCAGTATCAAGTCACCATTCGGTCTGCTATAAGAAAATTTTACACTAAGTAAAGTTGCTGATATAAATAATTTCCAGCAAATTCTCATCACGCAAAGACTCAATAAGTCTATTTCAGGAATTTTACTATAATCATGCAAATGTCACAATAGCATAGATGATTACCTCAACGGCAACTTTAACCCAAGCTCATCGTTACGTCTGTCGATATTGACTACAAGAATCATCGATAATTACCTCAACGGCAACTTTAACCCAAGCAGATACTCCTTATCTGCGTCTGATACGCGCCGTGACTCGCGGCACTTTTGTATCGCTTTATTTTGTGTCCACGGGTCAAGCGTCTTGGCAGAAAGCAACGCATCCGTCTTGTCCCTTTGTTTGATAAAGCAATCGCAAATGGCCCAAGCGACTGCCATCTTGACGTAATAATCTTCATGTATGATTGCGGCAAGCTTTTCTAGATATGCATCGATATATCCATCTGTGATAAAATTTGGTAAACCTGTCACAACAGCATAGCGAACATCATAAGTCTTATTGCTATCAAAATACCCCTGCACGAAATCCCATAACAAAGGCTTCTCTGTCTCTTTGACTTTGAACGAAAAGGTATCACAGATTGCCCAGTTGTCAATCAGTGGAATGAACGCTGCTATGAATGGAAGTTTTTCAGACAGCGGAACTTTTAGCCCAGCGATGACGAAACCATGAAGCTGAATCTCTTCAAATGTCGTATCTTTGCATCTATCGAGAAACCTCTGTGGATCGTTTTTTATGATATCTTTTGCAATTGCACGCATCTGCGGTACACGTACACCATATGCCGTTTTCACACCTGGAATTAAAGCTTCATGGAACTTTTTGAATTTCTCGTCTGAAAGATTCTTAAATTGTTCAAGAATCGCATCATAATCCATTTGCGTAAATTGATTGGTTGTATTGATCATGTCCATTCTCCTGACTCACCCCCCCCTCATCGATTTCTATATATTACTTGAGATTCCCATGCTCATATGAATGATTTCACACTGCACAAGACTTTACACTATACTTTACACAAAACTATAATCTACACCCAGTTTTGTGAGCAAGGTATTGATGCGAAGTGGGCTAAACATAATCGTCGCAGAATTATCATTGGGATGCAATCCAATCAACTCGTAGTTCAATACTTCCTCGTCGACTAGAAATGTCATGTTTTCGTGAGATGATCCGATAATATTCAACAAGGATACAGAACCAGGTTTTATGTAAAGTTTCTCCCATAAACTGTCTTCATCAGAGAAACTAAATCTTGTCTCGCCAATAGACTTACGAAGTCCATTTAAATCCGCTCTTTTGTCAATCGGAAGTGTATAAAGGTAGTAACGAGAAGCATCTTTATTCTGTAGAAATAAATTCTTAAGAATTTTTGCTTTCTGATTCAACCGAACATCGTCGTTGTCAGCCTCAGAAAAGACAGGTTTGTGATCAAAGTGTTCAAATGGTATTCCAAAATCATGAAAGGTCTCATACACTTCACCTTTTGGATCACCATCACGACCACCGTAATTATATTGTGTCATATTTGTTCACGCTTTCTTCTATTATTTATTATACTAGTGCGAAATATCAGCGGCATATCAATAGTATGAAATGGCAATAGTGCGGGGTCTCATTGCATAGAATCCCTTATAATAAATGGTATATTCCTATTATTTTAATAACAGTCATTTGAATTTCGCTTGAAATTTACGGTATCCATTCACAACTTATTACCTGATTCTATCACTACGCGATGCTGTAAATTCGTCATAGGAAAAATAAGTTATCCGCAATTATTATTCACACGTATCACCACAATTCATCATGAAAGCATTCCCAGTAGCTTGTTTTCACAATTCATTATTCAAGCACTTTTGCAATTGAATTCCACTATTTATCCTGCAAAAACTTCGGTAGCTCGTTCTCGCAATTCATCATGCAAGCACCTTTGCAACTGAATTCCACTATTTATCATGCAAAAACTTCTGTAGCTCATTCTCGCAATTCATCATGCAAGCACCTTTGCAACTGAATTCCAC
>JAISJM010000154.1 GCA_031261525.1 Eubacteriales Family XIII. Incertae Sedis bacterium | reverse complement strand
TAGCAAAGCGAGCAAGACGGAAGAAAAATCAAGCAAATTAACGCATATCAAAATAGCTTCCCCAACATTTCCAGAGTCTTTTGACCAAATTCACCACTATGTACCTATTTATCTAGGCTATTTTGAAGAAGAAGGACTAGAAGTTGAATTGGTCGATGGTACAGGTAAAGATACAAAATTGCTTCAATCAGGAGATGTCCAGTTTATCGGACCATCATCAGGACTCGTGCTCTCTGGCCGTGAGGCAGGACTCGACTTGCAGACGGTATTCAATGAGTGTCCAGTCAATATCTTTGGTTTTGCAGTGAAAAGCGATTCTGATATCAAAGATTGGAAAGATTTCGAAGGAAAATCAATCGCACTTGGAGACGCATCTTGGCAACCACTTGCAGAGCCAATCTTGCAGGCAGGCGGTATTGACACAACGAAGATTGAATGGGTCGTTCTAGGTGATACGAGATATCAAGGTGTCGACAAAGGTCAAGCCGACATTCTCTTCACATGGTTAGGCGAGATTGGTCAATTGCTCGGTCAAGGGTTTGATTTCAGATACTTCAATGGTGATGAGCTATTGCCACAGGTTTCCAACACGATTGTCACAACGGAAACATATGCAGCAGAAAATCCAGAAATCGTAAAGGCATATAATAGAGCATTAGCTAAAGGCATTTACTTCATCTTCAACAATCCCGAAGCAGCAGCGGATATTGTACTTCAATCCGTACCATCTTTGGAAATTGATAAAGCTGGTGCGGTAAGCACATCAGATTATTGCGTGAAGACCTATCTAGGCGTCACAGAAGAAGAGCAAAAAGCAGCGATTGAAGCTGGAATTGGTACTTCTTATGACGAGACATGGACAAATGCCATCGATGCGGCACTGAAAGCTGGTACGATTACCAAAGATGTCGATGCCAAGGATGTATTTACAAATGATTATATCGATAATTCATGGGATAAGGCTGCTGTAGAAGAAGATGCCAAGAATTATGAATTCAAGTCAAAGCAGTTTACAGAATAAGAATGAGCGAGAGTTATCATGAAATTTGATTTATTGCTAAAAAATGGAAATATACGAACAATCGATAACGACATGTCCGTACAAAACTGGGTAGGCGTCACCGATGGCAAGATTGTAGCCATTGGTGCCGCTCCAGACGAAGAGGTTACAGCAGATGAAATCATTGACCTTGGAGGGAATACAGTTCTTCCAGGGTTGATGGACTGCCATTTGCATGTACTTTCTGCTGGAATTAGCCTATCAGCAGTGCCGCTCGGTGACGCGAAGACGATTGGTGAAGTGCTCGAATTACTGGAAGCTGCATGTAAAGATGCACCTGATGATGAAGAATGGATTTTCGGCGGCAATTTTGTAACTCAAAATGTCGCAGAGGGGCGTTATCCGACGAGATTTGAGTTGGACGCGATTGCGCATGGCAAGAAAATTATGGTTATGTCCGCCTCCCTTCATGGTTTTGCATTTACGACATCGGCATTGCCAATCGCCAATATTCCAGAGGGTACCCCTGGCGTAGAGCGAGGTGAAGATGGCGAGATTTTAGGTGTATATACGTCGGATGAATCTTCCTTCCTTGCAAATGCCAACGTACTTGGCAGCCTAGGTGAAGAGAAAATCTGGCAGTATATTGTCGATTGTGCAGAGAATGCAGCATCAAAAGGCATCACGACGATGCACGGTTTATTTGGACTGCTCGTCACTGGTGATATTGATGTTGATCTAATTCTGAAGCGAAAAGACGAGTTGCCTGTTCATATGGAAGTTTTTTACCAGACGTGGGATGTTGACAAAGCGAAAGCATTGGGACTACCTCGTGTGGGCGGTTGCTTGACGCTAGATGGCGCTGCTTTTGAGCACACCATTGCCAATTTTGATCCATTTGTAGACGAACCTGCACTTCGTGGTGTCCTTTATCACAATGATGATGAAATCTATCAGATTGTAAAAAAAGCGCATGAACAGGATATGCAAGTTACGCTACACGCACTTGGCGACCGAGCCATCGATCAACTTTTGTGGATCTATCATCGTGTCTTTGCGGAGCAAGGGCGAAAAGATTTGCGTCACCGCATTGAACATTTTTCCTATCCGACGGATGCACAGATTCAGATGGCGAAAGATTTAGATTTGATTTTGTCGATTCAACCGGGTTTTACCTATTATTGGGATAACGGTCCAAATAGTGCATTTGAAATTATATTTGGACGCGAGGGTGCAGACAAATGGGATCCATTTAATAAATTATTGGATGCAGGCAATATTGTCATTGCAGGCTCTGATTGTCCGGTCACACCTGTCGAGCCTCTCGTGAATATTGCAACGGTTGTGAATAGTCCGAATCCAATTCGTAATGCAGGTATCGATGATGCAATCAAGATGGTGACAATCAATGGTGCTTATGCTGTCAATCTCGAAGACAGAAAGGGCAGCATTGAGATTGGAAAAGATGCCGATTTCGTTGTCATTGATAAAGATCCTTATGATTATGTAGATAGCAAGGAAATCTATGATATCGAGCCTCTGTTTACGATTCGAGAAGGTGTAATTACATATAGGAGATAAATTTTGAGCAGCATAGAAAAAGAATATCCGCAAAAGGACAAAGAGACTTTAGAAAAAGAGTTGACTGCCATACAGTATGGCGTAACACAACAATGTGCTACGGAGATTCCATTTGAAAATGAGTATTGGGATCATTACGACAAGGGCATCTATGTTGATATCACATCAGGACAGCCCCTTTTCGTATCCTCTGATAAATTCGATTCTGGTTGCGGCTGGCCGAGTTTTTCAAGACCCATTTCTGCGCAATTAGTCAAGGAAACACTTGACATCATTCAGGACAAAGAAATAAGTAGTGTGCTCAGTGATGCACATCTCGGTCATGTCTTTGATGATGGACCAGAGGAACTTGGTGGATTGCGTTATTGCATCAACAGTGCAGCATTGAAATTCATTCCACTTGAAAAATTGGAAGAAGAGGGCTACGGCGCCTATAAAGATTTGGTGCAGTAAAGGGGGATTCTAAATGACGTCGAAAGAACGCGTATACGCGGCAATACATTTTAAAAAAGTCGATTATATTCCTGTGTTTGGTAATAAATCGCCGATGGGTCCAGCCCTAATCGGGCGAAAACTCGATCAGAATTATTTCTTAGATGCAGATGCAATGACGGATTCGGAACTTGCAATGTTTGAAGCCGTGGATGACGATGTCATCTGTCTGAATCTAGCTCCAGCAACACAAGATGCGTTGGGCGCACATATTCATTGGCCCGAAAATGATCATCCGCAATTTGAATCGGCATCGGTTGCGACACTTGAAGATGTAGAGAAAATCGATTTCTCAGATGCACTAGATAATGAATTTGTAAGAGCGCTCCTCGAGACAACACGTAAGATTAAAAAAGCTGTCGGTGAGACTGTCACGCTAGAAGTGAATTCCTATGGTGTCTTTAATTTTGCATCAAGATTACTTGGCTTTGATCCACTCATGCTTGCTACCGTGCGCAATAAAGAGTTGGTACATAAAGTCTGTGACAAGATTGCGGATCTTCAGGTTTATTTAGCGCAGCCATTTGTCGATGCGGGTGCAGATTTATTAAGTATTGGTGATGGAACCTCATCGCCATCTTGTATATCTTCAAAGATTTATGGTGAACTCGCATTGCCATATCTGACAAAGACGATCCAAGGCTTTAAGAAGACAGGTGCAATGACCCTATATCATCCATGTGGCGGTGAATATCCGATTATTGACCAAGTTGGAAAGACAGGCGCAGACGTGCTTTATTTCAGTGAACTGGTAGATTTGGATGTCGCACAAAAAATATTCATTCGCCGTCATGCGGTTGCGGGTGGTGTCGATCCAACGAATACATTATTCTTAGGAAATCCCGAGAGTATCGATGAGAATATAAAGCAGACCATTGGAAAACTAAAACACAAAACAGGTGTCATCATTCAACCTGGTTGCGGACTTTCGCCGAATATTCCAATTGAGAATTTACAAGCGATGGTCAAAGCAACACGAAAATACAGTGCATTGATGTAAGGCAATGAACACAAATGTGTAGTAATGAGATTGAAGAATGGAGAGGGCGTATAACGTGTGTGGTATTTTTGGCTATATGAACTACAGTGATCGTGTAAGCGAAGCTGATTTAGTAAAGATTTATGACCATTTCGCTTCAGTATGTATCGTCAGAGGTTCTCATGCAGGAGGGCTTGCATACATTGATGAAAAAGGACTACAGATTCAAAAGGCAGGTTGTGATCTTGTCCAAGCAAATTTTGCATATAAACCAGATGCAAAGAACCTGATGACACATTGCAGACTTGCCTTGCAAGGTGGTCAAGAAAACAATGAAAATAATCATCCATTTCACGGACAGACTGGGGATGGTACGACGTATGCACTACAGCACAATGGAATCCTAGCAAATTTAAATGAGGTGCGCAAGCGATTAAATCTTCCATCAACGGATATCACTACAGATAGCTATGCCGCTGTGCAAATATTAAATACAATGCCTCAAATGGATACAAAATCACTGAAAGAAATGTGTGAGCAATTAAATGGAAGCTATACATTTACCATTTTAGATGAAAATGAAAATTTTTATATCTGTAGAGGCGATGTACCATTCTATATGGTGCATTTTAAAGAATTAAAACTTTATGTATATATGTCAACGCGCGATTTATTTGAGAAAGCAATCGAAGGAACGATTCTACACAATATCTATCTAACTTCGAATTTAGATGTAAAGGATAGCGACGCATACATTGTATCATTAGGCAAAGGTGACATTGTTAAAATCACCCCAGATGGGAATCTTTGTCGCGACAACTTTACTTTCGATGATGCGTCCGCACTCGCACATAATTGGTATATGCATGGAGAGCCCGTAGAAAGTGCAAAGTTAACAGCGCAACTAAAAAATCTCAACAATACTTGAAATGGATTCTGAGTTGATGAAAGAGAAGGATACGATGAGTTATACAGAACAAGACTTACAACATGCTAAAAATTATATAGAAACGCACGAGATTGATTCTGTTGAAGTCGGATTTGCGGATATCAATGGTTCGATTATTGGAAAACGTCTACCCGCGCGATTTTTACTCAATCACCTTACGGATGGTACTGGATTGTGTCGGGCACCCCTTACTTGGGATATTCAGTCGGAGTATTTTACAAGTTCCGTGTTTGCTGGATTTGAATATGGTGCGGCAGATATGATTTTGAAACCAGATTATTCAACGCTTCGTCAGATTCCTTGGCGAAAGAATACAGCATTTGTGCTCAGTGATTTGGATATCGATACAGGCGAGCGTATTCAAGTTGCGCCACGCCAAGTACTTAAAAATGTATTGAGCCGATTGGATCAGCTTGGTTATACGGCAAAGGTTGGTTCTGAAATTGAATTTTATCTACTTGATGAGGATAAGAAACCATTATTTGGTGGTAAAGAGACCTATTCTATCACGAAGACAAGCCAATATAGCGACATTTTTGATCAAATTCAGCGTGGACTCGAAGCGTTTGGTATCCCACTTGAAGCCATTCATACGGAATATGGTCCTGGGCAGATGGAAGTGATTTTAGAGTATTCCGATGCATTGACCAATGCGGACAATACAATCATTGCACGCAATGCCATCAAGGAGATTGCACGAAAAAATGGCTTGTATGCAAGCTTTATGGCACAAATTTGGGACGACCAATCGGGCAGTGGATATCATCTCCATCAAAGTCTATGGACAAAGGATGGCAAGAATGCTTTTGCTGAAGATGAGACTGTACTAAATCAATATGCAGCAGGTCTATTAAGCGGCACTGCGGAATTCATGGCGCTCGTGTGTCCGACAGTTAATTCCTATAAAAGACTGGCAGATATGTCATTTGCACCTACGAAAGTAGGAATTGGACATGATAATCGAACGGTTTCCACACGAATCGTGGGGGCTGGAAATGGCACACGTATCGAGCAACGTACAGGTGCGGCAGATGCAAATGCGTATTTTCTCATCGCTGCCTCGATTGCATCTGGCTTATACGGTCTTGAAAATCAATTGCCTGCTCCAGAAATAATCAAAGGCAATGGTTATCACAACGATCATCTTCAAGAAATTCCACATACATTGAAAGATGCTGCGGCATTATTTGATCAAAGTGAAAAGGCTGTAGAATATTTTGGACAAGAATTTGTCGATATCTTTAGCGAGTTGATTCACTTTGATGTCCGTACAAATGAGCAGGCTGTATCTGAGTGGGAACGCAATCGATATCTGGAGAATTCATAATGACAACACCGAATGAAAATGTTAGAGATGCTTTTTTAGGCAAGAAGCCAGCGCGTATTCCTGTTGGTGTCTGTCTTGGTGGCAGTTGGCCATTCTTTGTAGAGAATGTGACGTTACGAGACTTATTGACAGATCCAATCAAGACTGCGGAAATATTCTATCGCGTCAATGAACGTGTTGACGCGGATTTTATCACGGTTGGCACAGGTGCAACAGCACTATTAATCGAAAGCCTCGGCGGCGAAGTTACTTTTACGGACAATGGTGCGCCCGTGATTTCCTCCTTGTTGGTATCCTCTGTGTCGGATCTTGAAGCATTGGATATCGAGGCTGCGATGAAAACAGAACGCATGGCATGGCTCAAAGCCGTTGCTACGGAGACGGTTCGCATCAACAATGGTCACCGAAGTATCTTTGTCAGTGGTCGTGCACCATTTACACTTGCAAGCCAGATTATGGGCCTTGAGGTATTTTCTAAAGCACTCATCAAGAATCCATCGCTTGCGGCAAAACTCTTGGAATTTACAACTAGATTATCCATCGCATATTTTGAGTTCATGCTCGAAGTGCCAGGGATTGATGGCATCTTTATTGCCGATCCTAGTGCATCAGGCGATGTTGTCTCGACGAGACATTTTGAGCGTTTTGTTTTACCGTATCTGACGTCCGTTGTTCAGCGATTGTCTGCGTACAATAAACTTTCGCTCGTGCATATCTGTGGAGATATCACAAATCGGCTTCATTTGCTCCCGCAGACTGGTATGCAGATGATTTCTGTGGATAGCAAGGTTGATTTAAAGACAGCAAAAGAGATTTTAGATGGTAGAATTGGGCTTTCAGGCAATGTTAATCCTGTCGCTGTGCTGGAAGATTTATCGCCTGATGAAGTATATCAAGTATCCAAACAGTGCCTAAAAGATGGTGCCGCCGATGGTGGATTTATGCTTCTTCCCGGTTGCGATATCTCTGCGCATGTGTCAGAAGCAAATGTAAAAGCAATGGTGGATGTGGCACATGAATTTACTCATGAATGGAATGTGTCATGATGTTATTGTCTGAACATTGACATTTGTATGCAAAATCTATATAATACATACTAAACATATATATAAACTATGAAAGCCGAACAGGGGAGGTGCCTATTGTCTAGAGAAGTGGAATTATACGAAAAGCTGTCGGAAGCCGTTGTTGAGATGGAAGAAGATGATGTAATTGAACTTGCAAATGAAGTCGTTGCAGAGGGCTATGACGCGTATCAAGCTGTTGATAAAGGCTTGGCACAAGGCATGGAGCGTGCCGGCGAGCTTTTTGAAGAACAGGAATATTTTGTTCCAGAATTGATTGTCTGTGCGGATGCAATGTACGCGGGGCTTGACATCTTAAAGCCACATATTAAGACGGACGCTGAGGGTACGAAGTATACGGTCGTCATCGGCGTCATCGAGGGTGACACGCATGATATCGGTAAGAATCTTGTGAAAATTATGCAGGAGACGGGCGGTTTCAATGTCATCGATTTGGGCCGTGATGTGCTACCATCGACATTTGTAGATGAAGCGGTGAAGAATGATGCCGATGTTATTGCAATTTCGACGCTTATGACAACAACGATGGGCGGCATGGGCGAAGTCATTGATATTTTGAATGAACGCGGTATCCGTGATCAGTTTAAAGTCATCGTTGGCGGTGGACCTATCTCACAAGGATTTGCAGACAAAATTGGTGCAGATGGTTATTCAACAAATGCAGCGGAATCTGTTCGTCTATTACGCAGCTTATTACAATAAAAAGAGGTATTTGAATGAGTGATGTTTTCTCACCCAAAGAACGACTAATACGTACACTTGCCGGAGAAAAAGTAGAACGTCCGCCTGTAATCTGCCCTGGGGGCATGATGAATGCGGCACTTGTCGATGTCATGACACAGACGGGACATCTGTTGCCAGCAGCACATAAGGATGCGGCACTTATGAGTGCATTATCTGCTGATGTTGCACAGCTTACTGGTTTTGAAAATATCGGAATTCCATTTTGTATGACGGTCGAGGCGGAAGCACTTGGCAGTGAGATTAACTTTGGAACACTAGAATGTGAACCGAAGATTGAACGTGAAGTATTTCCTGATGTACTCGCTGTGGATTACCTGCCAATCGGTGCTGTTGCAAATGCACCACGCACGGGCGTATTGATTGATGCAATCCAGACCGTATCAAAGCAATATGAAGATATTCCAGTCATCGGTAGCTTGACAGGGCCTGTTAGTACTGCTGCATCGATTGTTGATCCGATGACATTTCTCAAACAACTTCGCAAGAACCGTGATGATGCACATCGTGTCATGGCGTATGTGACGGAGCAGTTGATTGATTATGCAAAGATTCTAGCTGACAATGGTGCTGCTGTAATTTCGATTGCGGATCCTACCGCTACGGGAGAAATTCTTGGTCCGAAACTATTTACAGAATTTGCATTACCCTATTTGAATCATCTGATTGAAGAAATCCATGCGATTCATGTCCCTGTTATCGTACATATCTGTGGCGATGTCAATATGATTAAGCCTCAATTGGCACAGCTGAAAAGCAATGCAATCAGCGTAGATGCGATGGTTAACCTCCAGAAACTCAAACAGGAACTTGGCGGGGTGACGGTCATGGGCAACGTCAGCACGTATCAGCTCGAATTTGGTGAAGCCGATGCGGTCTCTAAATCAGCTGAAAGACTCATGTCGAGAGGTATCGACATCATTGCCCCAGCTTGTGGACTTTCGACATCGACACCATTGGCAAACATCGAAGCACTTACAGGAACCGTGAAAGAAGGGATATAGTCCATGCCAATAATTCGTTTTTTGAATGAAGATACGTTTGTTCCTGTTGATTCAGGAACGACAATACTAGAGGCAGCGCGCAGTGCAAATATTGCCTTGGAAGCTCCTTGTAATGGCATGGGAACTTGCGGCAAATGTGATGTGACTTTGGGCGATGGCTCGGTTGTATTATCATGTCAATATGAAGTGACACATGATATCACGGTCTTGGTACCAAATAAAACTGCAGAAAATCTTGCCGTAAAGATTATCTCAAAAGGTGAGACTTTTGAATATAATATCGCGCCCAATATTCGTAAAGATTTTAACGGATCCGTTACGCAGGTTTGGGGCGGAGATTTGTTGCTTGGTGAAGAATTGGGTGATACGTCGGCATTGGTATATGGCATCGCATTAGATATTGGCACAACGACTTTGGTTGCAGAGTTGATTCATCTTAATACGGGCGATATTGTCGCACAGGAAAGTATGCTCAATCCACAGACAGCTTATGCGCAAGATGTCCTTTCGCGGATTCATTTTGCGAGTGAAGAAGGCGGTATCACAACACTTTATGATTCTTTTTTGTCGGCATTTTACGCACTGCGAGACGCACTTTCTGCATCTGCTGGTGTGGATACGCAATACATCTATGAGGTCATATTCAGTGGCAATACGGCGATGCTTCATATGGCGACAGGTACAAATCCTGTTCCTCTCGGTAAATATCCATATATCTCCAACATTGACGATGGCGAAGTGATTGCCGCAGATGATTATGGAATCTCGCCTTTTGGTATCGTCTACTTACCACCGATTATATCTGCTTTTGTTGGCGCGGATATTACATCGGGCATATTGGCATCACGCTTACATAAACGCAAAGGCACGGTGTTATTTATTGACATCGGCACAAATGGTGAGATGGTTCTTGCACATGATAATCAGTTGGCTGCAACTTCGACAGCTGCTGGTCCCGCTTTTGAGGGTATGAACATCACTTGTGGTATGCGTGCAGCTCCTGGCGCAATTGAAGAATTCTTGATTGCCGATGACGATACCATTTCAATCAAAACCATTGGTGATCAAAATGCAACGGGCATTTGTGGCAGTGGCTTGCTTGATATCGTGGGCGAGTTGGCGCGTACCAATATTGTTGGAAAGACAGGGCGCTTCGACAAGAAAAAGAAAGATATCTTCGGAGAATTAAATGGAAAGCCTGTCTATCCAGTTTCTGATGATGTCATACTGACACAAGCTGATGTAAGACAAGTTCAACTTGCGAAAGGTGCCATTCGCTCTGGAATCACAGCACTTCTTGCGCAACTAGAGGTTGCCGAGGAGAATGTCGATGAGGTTCTGATTGCAGGATCCTTTGGATATCATCTGCGTGAAGAGAGCTTACTGAATATTGGATTATTGCCAGCAGCATTTAGAGGTAAAGTTCAGTTTATTGGCAATACATCGCAATCAGGTGCAGCAGCCTTTTTACTCAATGCCGAGATTCGTGACGAGATGAAGTCTCTCGTTGAAAGTATCGATAAGATTGAACTTGCCAACACACCAGGATTTGAGAAACTATTTATTGATTCTTTGAATTTTTAATTTTTAGATGGATTTCTAGCGCTCCAAGATGTAGACTTGTATTATGATAAAACAAACCTGTCCAGAAAATCATAGCGGCGAAGCTGCCGACTTTGACTATACGAAAGATCCGACCTGCTTTACCGCTGCCTATTCGCGCTTAGCAGAATCTTATGATAAAAAATGGTATGCACGATTGATTCGTGATGCCGATGCCGTTACAGAAGAACTTGAAAATCTGACAGATAAAATTGCAGCGGATATCATTGCAATGCTTGTGCAAATGTCAACAGACAACATGCCAGTTGTGGTTACATTATCTGATCCCTATGCACAGATTCAACTTCTTGGTGAAGCGCGCTTTGAGCAATTTGTAATTGCATCGCAGCTTCGGTTGCTAGAACGACTTTCTGACAGCAATGTTTCTGGGATTGTCAGGCTTTGTCCTTACAGTTTTTCACCACTGGAAGACTATGGCTTGCTCTTTATGATAAGCGAAGACGAAAGTTACAGGAATGTTCGATTACAATTCTATGGGCATGTGTGCCCACATGCTGATATATTTGGAGACCGTCTAAGAATTTAGACGGTCTTCTTAATTTTAGTAGATTTTTAGTTGGTTTCCCGTTGACAATCACCCGATAAAGAATTATAATACATATTAAACATATAGATTTAATATGTATTATAGCGTTGAGCAATAGATTACATTTTATAACACAAAGGAAAGGGAACAACTCATGGGAAAAACACGTCAGATCGCCGTATATGGTAAAGGCGGTGCGGGAAAATCGACAACAACACAGAATGTTGCAGCGGCATTGGCAGAAAAGGGCGCATCGATTCTTGTCGTTGGCTGTGATCCAAAAGCTGATTCGACAAGGCTTCTACTCGGTGGACTTCATCCAAAGACCGTTCTCGGTGCAATTCGGGAAGACAAGCAGCACGTCGTATTGGAAGACCTTGTACTTGAGGGATACAAAGGAATCAAAGCCGTTGAATCAGGTGGCCCGAAACCTGGTGTTGGCTGTGCTGGTCGCGGGCTGATTACATCAATTAACCTCCTTGAGAATCTCGACGTATATCATGATGATTTGGATTATGTATTCTATGATGTGCCTGGTGATGTCGTATGCGGCGGTTTTGCAATGCCAATCAGAGAAGGCAAGGCAGATGAAATCTATATTGTTGCAAATGGCGAGATGATGTCGCTTTATGCTGCCAACAATATTGCATCGGGTATTGCGAGTATCGCTGAAAATAGTCACGTGAGACTTGGCGGAATCATATGTAATAGCAGGCTTGTGGAGCATGAGCTTGATCTGCTCCATGCATTTGCCAAAGCAATCGGTACGACTTTACTATATTATATTCCAAGAGATACCATCGTCCAGAAGTCTGAACTCAACCGCAAGACGGTACTTGAATATGCACCAGATTCAAATCAAGCGAAAGAATATAGAAAACTTGCCGATGCAATTGATAGTAATAAGAATTTTGTTGTACCAAAACCATTGACGACAGCGGAGCTTGAAGAGATTCTGTCGCTCTACGGATTGAATGATGTTGCCCTAGATTATGCAATTTAGAAAATTTTCTAAAAACTCTTGACAACGATATCTAGATAGCCTATAATACATATAAAGCATATATGAAATATATGTTATTGATATATAAGTATGTAAGTACATAAGTACATAAGCACGCAAGCACATAAAAATAAAATGTCGACCGAAGCAATCGGAGATGTTACCATTTGAGAATATACAACGATGTATGTTTTTGTGTGGGGACATCTCCTTTTGTTATATCGGTTTCATTTTATCAGAACAATATCTTATCAAAAACAGCACCAAAGTAGTTTATTACACCTATTTTAAGAAAGTACAAGATTGATGAATACTTCAAGATCAAATACAAATAAAAACAGAATGCAGATGATGGGCATGTCAATGGGGACAATGATGATGCCTTGTTCTTGTATGTGTAAAATGATGTGTATGGATATGGCAGGCATGGATATGATGCACGTGAAAATTGAATAAAGATACAATACCAATTCAGGACTATGCAAACGAAACAATCGAACGCAGTCGCCTGCATGGGTGGCTGTGTTTTTTTATATATTGTACAAGTTATTACTCAGTTATTATTAGTTCATATATTTATTTTTAAATGGAGGTTTACAAAGGGATGAAAAAGAAAAGTACAAGAATCGCGAGTTTGTTATTGGTCGCAGCATTGACATTTTCGCTAGCAGCATGTGGGGGCAGTAAAGAAGCGGAGACGCCAAGCGGCAAGAAGGCAGACAAAGACCTATTCGTTATCAAGACAGCTACAAGAAAAGATTGTACGCTTGCACCATATCTAATTGGTGACACGCAAGGGTTCTTCCAAGAAGAAGGAATCCAGCTTGAGTTTACAGGTGAACTCGCATCGACAGAGTATGCAACGAGCGTTGTAAAAGGTGTCAATGACGTGGCAGATTCTCATCCAAACGCACTTGCAAACAACATCGTGGGTGGTGCAGATCTCGTTGGCGTCACAAGAAAGACGGTTGAGCCAATCGAAGAAGGAATCGATCCAAAGTTCTATCACATGTGGTATTACGTCAATCCAAAGGTTGCTGAAGCGGGTGTAGATTCCATCGCGGCACTTGCTGAGTACAAGGGTGACGAGAAGATTAAAGTATCCTCACACATCAACACTTGCGAAGACTTCATCTTGAATGAACTCATCAAAAAGAGTGGCGTTGATCCTGACAGATTCGAATGGATTCAACTTGAAAATGACACAGCAAACATTCAAGCTTTGAAACTAGAGCAGATTGACCTCATGGCAGTTCACCCAACATTCTATGCCGCAGCAGCTGAAGCAGATCTTGTGAAGATTGCAGATTCCTCTGATGCAGAGCTTGGTGAAGCAACGGGTACATCATTCTATTATTTCTCAAATGATTTCGTAAAGAAGAATCCAGAAGAAGTTGCGGCATTTGTAAGAGCAATCAACAAGACACAGGTATGGTGCAACGAGCATCCTGAAGAAGTACAGAAACTCGTCGGTGAGTATATCGATCAAGAAGTAACAGGAAATCATTTCTACGCAACAAACAGTGACATTCCAGATGATGGCGTACAGCCTTGGCTTGATGCACTTGTCGCATCTGGTAAGTTAGAAAAAGATCAAATCAGCGTGTCTGATATGGTTACAAAGGATTTCGTTGGCGAATATCCAGCAGCATAGAGCAGCATAAGTAAGAACTGGAACAGAGATTCTCAGAGAGGAGCGCAAATGGGCAATGTAGTTACGCTAAATGGAGAGACCGCACAAGTTAGAGATGAGATCGTCGTAAAGGATCTGAACCTCTTCTATAAGACGAGAAGAAAAAAAGGCAAAGATGCTGAGCCACATGAGGCATTAAGAGATGTCAACCTTGCAGTAAAGGAGGGTGAATTTCTCTCAGTGGTTGGTCCGTCTGGCTGCGGAAAGTCTACACTATTATACATTTTAGCAGGACTAAATAAAAAGACGTCTGGAGAAGTCATTATCGGTGACAAGCAAGTCAACGGACCTTCTCAGGACAGAGGCATTATCATGCAAGCCTATGCGCTTTTCCCTTGGAGAAGCATCATTAAAAATGTCGAATTTGGTCTTGAAGTCAAAGGTACGCCACGAAAACAAAGGCGCGAAATCGCACAGAGTTTTATTGACTTAGTTGGATTATCAGGATATGAAAATAAATATCCCTATGAGCTTTCAGGTGGTATGAAGCAGCGTATTGCGATTGCAAGAGCGTTGGCATACGATCCAGATGTTCTGCTGATGGATGAGCCCTTTGCGGCTGTCGATGAGCAGACAAGATCGTTCCTTCATGAAGAGTTGTTGAATATCTGGGAGAAGACACATAAGACCATCGTATTTGTCACGCACAGTATCGATGAGGCGGTCTTCCTTTCGGACCGTGTTGCAGTCATGACACCAGGACCAGGTACAATTAAAGAAATCGTTGATATCAATCTACCAAGACCAAGACATGCGGATCTGAAGACGACAGAAGAATTTGGACATTTCCGCACAAAGGTATGGCAGCTTCTACAAAGCAAGACCGATCGTGCCGTTGCGATTGAAGCCGGTAATAATCGTGAAATTGTAAATGAACCACAGGATATGGTGATATAAAATGGAAGAAAATAACGGCAAATTAAGAAATAAAATCATCAGCATTGTCGCCATTGTCTTTTTCTTTGTTGCATGGTTTATCGCTGGTGAACTTGAACTCTATGATACACAGTTTGTCCCTGGGCTCGGGACGGTATTTGCAGAGGCGTGGCATCTGATTCAAAATGGGGTGCTGCTCGAATGTATCAGTATCTCCGTGTTTCGAATCGTGGTTGGACTTTCCTTTTCCATTGTTGTTGGTATCCCGCTCGGATATCTGCTCGGTGGATTTTCACCAAAGTTTGCGGCATTTATCAAGCCGCTGTTAAAGAATCTATCGCTTGTGAATTGTTTCACATTAATCCCCGTCTTCATTCTCCTATTTGGAATCGGTGAGGGTAGCAAGATGGGCATCATATTTTGGGTACTTGTCTTCCCGGTGATGTTTGCAACGATACAAGGTGTTGAGCAAATAGACCCCGCTATCATAAATGCAGCACGATCCATGGGTGCAGGCAAAATCAAGATTTTCTTTGATATTGCGCTCCCCGCTGCTGCAACGCCAGTATTTGCTGGTGTAAAGTCCGCTGCTAGCTTAGGCTTCTTGGTGCTGTTATCCGCTGAGACTGTTGGTGCGAAGTCGGGACTTGGTTGGTTGGTCTTTAACTCACATGCCAATTACAATGTACCGAGGCTATTTGTAGGTATACTTGCAGTTGCACTCTTTGGTTTCGTATTTACGGCAGTCATAGAGCTTGCACAAAAACGCATTATCGTCTGGAAAGAAGAATCATAGGAGAGACGCGCAAATGAATAAAATAGTAAAACTAAGAAATTCAATTGGTCGATTTGCTTTCAATAGCTTATCGACTCTTCTCCTATTTGTACTTTGGGAGATTGCCTCACTGACAGTCCTCAAAGACAATGGAATCCTCCCCGATCCAATTACTATAATTGTCGATTTATGGGGTGTCTTGACAACAACAGATTACATCACACAACATCTATTCCCATCGGTAAGACGTGCATTGACAGGTTTTGCGCTTGCAGTTGTAGTTGGATTGTTTCTTGCATTTACCTTATCAACATTTGCCAAGGCTCTCAAGCCAGCAATTGTACCTATTTTAAGGTTCTTTGAGAAAATCAATCCAATTGCACTGTTCCCCGTATTCATGTTGCTGCTCGGTATCGGTGAACTCAGTAAAGTGCTTATCATTTTCTGGGTCGTTGTCTGGACCATTACCTTCTATGCCATCGATGGACTTTCCGATGTGGATAACAACCTCATCGAATCCGCGAAGAGTATGGGCGCAGGCAAGATCGAAGTGTTCCGTAAAGTATATATCCCAGCGGCACTTCCGATTATCTTTCATGGAATCAAATTTGCAGCATCCATGTCATTCTTATTCTTGATTTCTGTGGAAATGCTCAGTTCGTCAAGAGGCATCGGCTGGTATCTCGTCGCTGCGAAGAATGAATATAATCTTCCACATCTGTATGGTACCGTAATCCTCGTCGCAATCATCGGCATCATCATCAGTGAGGGACTCGGCAACATCGAGAAGGTATTGTTCCCGTGGAAGCAACAATTAGAGTATTAAATCATATGTGCGATTTTAGCTCAGCTTGCGCATATGAATAGAAATGGAGGATAGCTATGGGGACAAATTGTGTCGAAAAAACTCGTGTAGGCTGCGCGATTGCAGGAATGTTTACTGCAATTGCAATTGATGGCGTACTTCCCGTATTTCATGGAGGTGCTGGTTGCATCGGTATGGCTGAGGGTTTTATCGGATCTGCAAATGGCAGACAAGGCATGGTTGATTATTTCAACGGTGCGATACCAAGTACGAACTTGATTGAATCAGATGTTGTATTTGGTGCAGAAAAAAAATTAGAAAAGACCATTCGTACCGCGAAGAAATTCTTTGATACGGATTTAATAACGGTCATCTCAGGCTGTGCATCGGGCATCATTGGTGAAGATGTAGAGTCTGTTGTGTCCAATTTTGAGGGCACGCAGCCACCTGTTGTCTTTGCAGACACACCTGGTTTTGCTGGCAATAATATCTTTGGCCACGAACGTGTACTCGACGCAATCATTGATGGATTGGCAACGCCTGTCTATAATGAGGGCGTGGAAATCAACCCAAAGCAAGTCAATGTCTTCGGCATCATTCCTTATTATGATCCATACTGGCTCGGGACTTATGATGCGATAGAGGCATTATTGGCGGAAGTAGGACTAGAGGCAAATGTCATCTATGGCCCTGGTAAAGGCAAAGCCGCTGTGGAAAAAATTCCGCAGGCCGCATTTAATTTGGTTCTCTCCCCTTGGTGGGATGTGGCGTCCGTGAAAAAGCTTGAAGAAAAATATAAGACGCCTTATCTGCATTATCCCAATTTTCCGATTGGTCCCACGGAGACGAAACGTTTCTTGAAAGTTCTAACGGAATATGCGCATCTCGATGAAGCCGTCGTCGATGCCTATATTAAAAAGAAAGACGAACGCTTCTACTATTATATCAAGCGTTCCATCGATTGGATGTATGGTGGTAAGAATCTGCCACAGAATTTCTATGCTTTGGTCAATAGCAATTTGGCGGTTGGCATCACAAAGTTCTTGGTCAACGATTTTGGTTATGGACCACAACTTGTATTTGCCCTTGATGAACCTACTGACGAGGTTGGCGTTGCAAAGATATTCAAGGAGCAGTTAAGCGAACTTGAGACAGACCAAGAGATCAAGATTGAGATTGTTCCGGATCCAGCAGATGCGATGCAGAAAGTTCGTGATCATAAGAAACTACATTCTTTTAGAGCATCACAGACAATTGTCTTTGGATCGAACTGGGACAAGGAACTTGCACAAGAAACAGGCTCCATTTTTGTGCCAATCTCCGCACCTGTTTCAAAAGTGATCTATGCTAGAAATTATTTTGGATATGACGGCGGACTTACATTTTTAGAGGATTATTATAATTCTGTAGAAAATATTGGTCAGAGAATCAGAGAAAAGGAGGTAAGTTAATATCATGGCAAACAATTATAAACTATCAGAATCAGGCGTAAGAGAGTTAAGATTAGGAACGATTGTCGGATATGAGGGCGGAAATGTCGACGAACTTGCAAAATCAGGTTGCGATGGCGATTTGAAAAACCAGAAGCATTGCTTGAGCGCAGGCACTTCTTGTGGACATCTTGTCGGTGTCAGCCAACTTGCGTTACTTAAAAATTCAGTTGTCATTGATCATGGCCCATCGGGATGTTCCTCCTGTTTTGTCGGTGGTAAAGATGACTTAAAAGGACTTGCAAAGGCGTTTGGACGTGAATATCAAGGACCACAGATTATTTCGACGAATCTTGATGAGTCTGATACGGTATTTGGTGCCGTTGACAAGATTAAGACAGCTGTAAAGCTTGCCTATGAACGTCATAATCCAGATGTAATCTTTATCACAGCGACTTGTACGTCCGCAATCATCGGTGAGGATATCGATGGTATCGTTGCTGAACTCAATGACCAGTATCCCATTCCAATTGGCTATTGTAGTTGTGCAGGCATGCGTTCACAAGTATGGGCATCTGGATTTGATGCAGCGGCTCACGCGATTGCAAAGACACTTGTAAAGCCACCAAAAGAGAAAAGAAGAACGGTTAATTTCATCGATTTTTATTGCCAGACATCGGAGGTTGTTACGAGGTATCTCAACGCAATTGATTTAGAGCCCCTTTATCTGAATTCATATTGTAGTGTAGAAGATTACGAGCATGTCGGTGAATCCATTGCAACAACGGGTCTTTGTACTGTACTTCCATCCTATCTTGCAACGTATCTTGAGCAGGAATATGACGTGCCATATCTAAAGACGCATTTTGGAATCGGCGGTTCACAGGAATTTGAACGTTGGTATCTTGAGATTGCCGAGATTGCAGGTAAAGTACCTGAAGCAGAAGCATTCCTAAAAGAACAAAATGCGATATTCCGACCTCGTATCAATGAACTTCGTGCACGGCTTGAAGGGAAGACTGCGTTGGTTGTCTTTGGCCCTGGATTTACGTTTGATGTTGCGAGACTACTCGATGAACTTGGAATTAAGGTTGTACATGGTGCGACATTCCATTATGATCCAAAGACCGATGGTGCGCGAAAAGAATCGATGTCCCATTACGATGAACTCGATTTCCCAGTGACGGTATCGGAGGGCTTGCAGTACGAGACTTATAAGCTCTTACAAAAATATCAACCAGATATCCTTGTTGCCAAAAACCATGGACCACAGGCATTTGCTTCTTCATTTGGAGTACCTTCTGTCTGCCTCAGTGGATTGCAATTATTTGGATATGATGGTGTCATTCATGCCGCGAATCTACTTCTTGAAAAGCTTGAGGGCGTCAACTTTGTGAAAAAATTATCAGCACATATGAGTCCTCGATTCTCGCAGGAATTTATTGATTCTGACGATTATACTTTGATTGAAGAAGTGAAGGTGAAAAAGAATAAATATAAAGGCACGAAAACAGATGCAAATGAAATCGCAGTTTAAAATAGGTACAATGGATCGTTATTAGGGAGAAAAGATGGCAGTGAATCTAAATACAGCGGGGGCTGGCACAAGAGAAGAACGTCTTGGTGCAGTCACTGGTTATGTTGGGACGATTAAAGGACTCAGTGAGGGTTCTGAAAATGGAACAATTAAAGAGCGCGGTCGCTGCTTTTCGCAAGCGACGAGTTGTAGTAATTTATGTGCAGTGGGTCAGCTTACTTCAATCAGAGATGTCGCGATTATCTATCATTCGCCCTCGGGCTGTATGGCTGGCGCATCAAGGAGTATTAAGGAAAGTTCGAAAGTCGCTGGCAACAGAGGTCTGACTTATGAGACTCAGATTCTTTGTACGGATATGGATGAGCCTGATACAATCTTTGGCGCATCAGATAGTCTGTATGATGCAATTTTAGAAGCTTACAATCGCTATAAACCAAATGCAATCTTTGTTGCAGCTACTTGTGTCTCGGGTATTATCGGTGAGGATTTAGATGCAATTACGAATTCAGCTGCTGGTAAAGTGCCTGTTCCTGTTGTACCTGTTCATTGTGAAGGTTTTAAGTCCAAGATATGGGCGAGTGGTTTTGATTCTACAGATCATGCGATTGTGAAACATATCGTGCAGCCAGCAAGACCCGAAAGCGAACGAAATGGAAGAAAATTTATTAATTTTAAGAATTTCTCTGAGAGCGAGCGTAAGGTAATCGAAGAACTTTTTGATAAGTTTGACTTAGATGTTCAGTTTCTGTATAGCACGACGACAATTGAAGAATTGAGACGACTATCGGAGGCGGTTGCAACCGTTAGCAGCTGTAGTGCACTTGGTACGTATCTTGGTACCGCATTGGATCAGGAACATGGCGTTCCCTATATCCAGACACTCAATCCTGCTGGAATTGCAGGTTATGAAGGCTGGCTCAGACAGATTGGTGAAGTCATTGGTGAGCAAGAGAAAGTTGAAGCAATCATAGCCGAGGGTCGTGCGCAGTGGCTTCCTAAGATTGAGAAAGTCAAAGAGCGATTAAAGGGCAAGAAAGTTGTGGTCGCAATGGGTTCGGCATTTGCCTTTGAGATGTCTCGGGTCGTGCAGGAGCTTGGTATGGAAGTAGTCTACATCATGTCATGGCATGTGGATCCGGAATATGACAATGGAAAGGGTGCGGAGCGCGTGAAGTATCTTGCGGATACCAATCCCGATGATATCGGCGTGACGGTTGCAGATCAGCAGAATCATGAATTGATTAATGTTTTGAGAGAATACAAGCCAGATTTATATCTGAGCAGACATCCCGGTAGTGTCATCTGGGCGGTTAAGCAGGGCACGAGTGCTTTGTTTGTCGGCGATGAGTATACGGCATTTGGGTATCAGCGTCTGTACAGATGGGCACATACGATTGCTGATTTACTTGCCAACCAGAGCTTTGAGCGGAATCTTGCATCGCGTGTGAGCTTACCATATAGCGAGTGGTGGTTCAATCAGACACATGATGCGCTTTATGATCCAACGGCAGAAGACAAGGCGAGACAAAAGGCAGAAAAGAAAGCTGCGAAGCTTGCGCAAAAGGAAAAACATGTTGCAACACTTGCAGAAAAGGCGATGATTGCAATTGAAAAACGTCCAGAATTTGAAAACCGAAATGTGACGGGAACACCCGAAGATGAGGAGGCCGCTGTATAATGGCAAAATTAACTGATAAATCTACGTTTAAATGCGGTCTTGGCGCAATCCAGACCGTTCATGCGATTGACGGCGTCCTTCCGATTCTTCATGCAGGTCCTGGCTGCGCGGTGAAAGTTGGTGGCGGACAGGATCTCGGTGGATCCGGACATTATGCGTCACAGATATTTCCATGTACGAATCTTTCTGAAAAGGAAATCGTCTTCGGTGGCGAGGGTATCTTGAAAAAGACGATCGAGAATGCTCAAAAAGTCATCGATGCTGACCTCTATGTTGTACTTACAAGTTGTGCGTCAGAAATTATCGGTGACGATTCTGAAAATGTTGCGGGCAAATTTGCCCAGCAGGGCGATCCCGTTATCCACGTCTCTACGGCAGGATTCAAAGGCAATAATTATCTGGCACATGATTGGGTTCTCACCTCTATCTATGATCAATATCTAAAAACAGACAAACCAACGTCGGATCAGATTATCAAAGGACAGGTCAATGTCTTCGCAAGCCTTCCGCAACATGATCCGTTCTGGCATGGCAATTACGATGTACTAGAAGATTTATTGCTCGACATCGGATTAAAACCAAATATCATCTTTGGTCACGGTAGAGGCATCAAAAATGTCGACAAGATTCCGTATGCGGAGTTCAATCTCGTTGTAAATCCATGGGTCGGTCTTGAAAGTGTGCAGTTCCTTGAAGAAAAATTCGGAACACCATTTTTCCATTATCCGAATCTTCCAGTTGGTGCTTATGAGACAACGAAATTCTTACTCGCCGTCGCGGAATATGCGGGACTCGATTTAGAGCCTATCAGAGAATATACGGAAAAAAACGAACGCAAATACTATTATTTTATCGAAAGATTTGCAAATACATTGCTGGAACAGCGTATTATGGCAAAGCGATTCACGGTCGTAGCTGATGCACAGTATTCGTTGGCATTTACCCGTTATCTCGTCAATGACTTCGGAATCAATCCGCAGAAACAGTATGCGACAGAAGATGTTCCTGAAAAACATCGTGACAATATCCGCGAATTGTTTCAGGATTTGAATACAGATTACGATGCCGAAATCAGCTTTGAGACGGATGGTTTTAAAATCCACGAAGAGATTAAGCAAGAGGATTATCTTGGATATCCACTCATCATCGGCAGCGCTTGGGAAAAGCCGATTTCGGCAGAAGTTGACGCTTATTATCTGAATGTGACATGGCCAATCAACGAGCGGCTTGTGATTAATTCATCCTATGTCGGATACGATGGCGGACTGAATCTGCTTGAAGATATCTATTCGGAAGTATTGCAGCGATACGAGTAGGGAGGGTGCAAATGACAAAGATCGCAATTGCGAGCACAGATGGTCGTGAAATCAACGAACATTTTGGTCGTGCTCGAAAATTTTATGTATATGAAGTAGATGACGATGGTAATATCTCAGAGACAGATGTGCGGATTGCACCAAGCAAGGATGGTTATGAGCAGGATATTGACCATCTTGATGCGGCAGTATCCTTGATTGGTGATGTAAAGTATGTTCTGAGCGCCAGCATCGGACCACATGCGCAGAAATCGCTTCAAAAGCTTGGCATCACAGGCTTTGCGATTCAAGGCGAGATTGAGAACGCTCTCAGAAACTTTGCAAAAAGACGCAAGATTATTGAAAATATTGCTCTGTGCTCAAAGTATGATCCCGAGCCGCAAGAAGGTCGAGGTGGCTGTGGTAGCGGTGGTTGCGGTGGACATGGCGATGGCAGCGGCACAGGCTGCAGCCAAGGCGAAGGAAATGATTCACCGAGTAAAAATCCAAATGAATTTAGAAAAGCCGATAACAATACCTATATCAGAGAAATTAAGAAGTAAGATGTAACACATGATATATACACTTATAATTCATACAATTTATCTTGACAGGAAGCCTTTTTCATCTTACAATATTAATACATACTAAACATACATGTTAACTATGTATTAAGCAATGCGTTAAGCAATACATTGAACCATACATTGAGCCATACATTGAGCCATAACTCACATCACCTGAAAGGAAATCACAATGAGCGGATTGAAAGAAAGAAAACTACGATTCGAAACTTTACAGATTCATGCAGGTCAAGAGACACCTGACCCAGCAACACAGGCACGTGCTGTGCCAATCTATCAGACATCGTCCTTTGTATTCAAAGACACAACGAACGCGACAGAACTGTTTGCGCTTCAAGCTGAAGGGTTCTCCTATACAAGAACAATCAATCCGACCAATGTCGCTTTCGAAGAGCGAATCAATGCACTTGAGGGTGGTGTCGGTGCACTTGCCGTAGCGTCAGGAGCGGCAGCGATTACGGTTGCAATCCAGACGATTCTCAAGGCAGGCGATCATATCGTATCTCAGAAGACCGTCTATGGCGGTACGTATACACTCTTTAAGAACACATTGCCAAGAAACGGCATCACGACGACATTTGTCGATGCCAATAATCCTCAAAATATTGCAGACGCTATTCAGGACAATACGCGAGCCATATTCCTTGAGACATTTGGCAATCCAAATTCAGATATTGCAGACTTTGAAGCAATCGCAGAAATCGCACACAATGCGGGTATCCCGGTAATTGTGGACAATACCTTTGCGACACCATATATCTTCAGACCATTTGAGCATGGTGCTGATATCGTTGTCCATTCTGCGACAAAATTCATCGGCGGTCATGGTACATCGATTGGTGGTGTCATCATCGATAGCGGGAAATTCAATTGGTCAAATGGTAAATTCCCAGAGCTCGTGGATCCGAATCCAAGCTATCATGGACTCAAGTATATCGAAGAATTTGGCGAGGGTGCTTACATCACAAGAGCTCGTACCAACGTTCTTAGAGATACCGGACCAGCCCTCAGCCCGCAGAACGCATTCTACTTCTTGCAGGGACTGGAGAGTCTATCCTATAGAGTTGAAAGACACGTGGCAAATGCCCTCAAAGTCATCGATTACCTAAAGACGCGCCCCGAAGTATTGAAAATCAATCACCCATCTATTGAAAGTGACCCAAGTCATGCGGTATATGAGCGCTATTTCCCAGAAGGCGCAGGTTCCATCTTTACCTTTGAGATTGATGGTGACGATGTGAAAGCAAAGGCATTCATTGACAATCTAGAGCTGTTCTCCTTGCTTGCAAATGTCGCAGATGCGAAGTCCCTCGTAATCCATCCTGCAAGCACAACACATTCGCAGATGAGTGCAGAGGAACTACTCGATTCAGGAATCAAGCCAAATACAATTCGTTTTTCAATTGGTACAGAGCATATTGATGATATCATCTTCGATATTGCGAATGCTCTAGACACACTGAATATATAATCATAGTCACAATCACGATCGGAGATCGATATGGCAGACCAATTACAAAATAA
>JAISJM010000123.1 GCA_031261525.1 Eubacteriales Family XIII. Incertae Sedis bacterium | reverse complement strand
ATTGTATGGTACATCTTTAGTCAATTATTTGTGCTATCTTTATATAACACTTGTATTTTGGAATTAACTTAATAATTCCTTTTGACTAAATCTCTACACTATTGAGTTTTCAAGGTTCTGTGCCTCTTTTCAAGTATTCCCTGTCTTGAGGCAACTAATATAGTATATATCAAATACATACTCCATGTCAACAACTTTTTTCGATTTTTAGAATTTAATATTTTCAGCTCGTTTTATCTTTTTTGAAGCAGTCTTAATAAACTCTTTATCTCGTATGAGGACATTTCGAATCTTCTTATAGTGTGGTTGCGTTTCATTAAATGCTTCAACTTCAGATGTAAGTAGTTCTAAAACCTGCTCAGGTGTCACATCCGCACCAAGTTTCTCATGAATGGCTTCATAGGCAGGTCGTATCTGCACGCTGACGATAGGTCCACCCCGCCCTTCATCATCGACGCCATAAACCATAAGCTCATCAATATAAGCACTTCTGCTTAGACCAAATTCAAGTTCCTCAGGGAAGATGTTCTTTCCAGTACGAGAAACAATCAAATTATTCTTTCGACCGGTAATTATCAACCAACCATCTTCATCGAGGTAACCGTAATCGCCACTATAATACCAGCCATCTCGAAGTACCTCAGCTGTCTTCTCTGGCATTTGATAATACCCAAGCATATTGGAATCAGACTTCCAGATTATTTCACCAATTCCCGCTTTGTCGGGATTATCGATTGCCAAGATTCCACATTCAAGCGCAGGTCCCACAGAATTGGTCTTCTTGTATGTCTCACTAAAAAATGGTGTGCCAGTTAAAAGCGGACCACCTTCCGTCATACCATAGCCTTGCATAACTTTAATACCAATATCAGAAAGTCTTTCTATAATATAGCTTTCAATAGGAGCTGCACCCGTGAAGAATGCTTTTAAATGACCTCCAAACAGCTTCCACTCTTCAGCAAAAAGCTCACTCGCATAGGCTCTAGCTTCTGAATCATCAAAACGACCATCCTCCGTGACATGATTCATGGAGGTTCGTACAGCCTTGTAATGATCAATTCGTTTCTGCAAATCTTCTTCGGTACCAGTCTTTGACGCATTTCTGTTCAATGTCCTATAAAAAGAATCGACCATCAACGGTACAATCAAGATTACCGTAACTTTAGCTTCACCAAGATTCTTATATAACGATTTCAGTCCATCACTTTCCGCAATACAGACGCCGCGTGAAAGCATATGCAGAAGTCCAAGGATAGATTCAAAACAATGATGAAGTGGCAATACAGAAAGCGTCCGATCCCCAGGTCCAACTTCAAAGACATTCGTCATTGCAAGGATATCAATTCCAATGCTTCTGCTACTAAGCATGACCCCTTTTGATAACCCCGTTGTGCCGGAAGTAAATTTCATGACAGCCAGCGCATTCTCGTCAATTGTCTTCTGTCTATAAGCATCTCTCTTTTCTTGTGATAAAGCTTTACCAGCTTCAATGAGTCCTCTAAATGTCAATACATCATCCGGATTTTCAGCCCCAACATAGCGATTAAGTCTATACTTCGCAATATGTTCGAGCTCATCAAATCGTCCATCGAATCCTTCTGTAAAGAAGATGGCGGAAATGTCGGCACGTTCAATCAATCCAAAATGTTCTTCTTTGCTAAGCTCCTTGTCAAGCGACACGATTGTACCAACACCAAACATAACAGCCATATACGTTACAGCCCACTGATAACAATTCTCACCAGTCACAGAAATTTTCTTACCTTCGAAGCCAGCATCAATAAGCGCTGCACCAAGTGCTACGATATCCTCTTCAAGCTGACCATAAGAAATCTCATGATATGGAGATTTATAATTTTTCTCTTTAACTAAAAAGGCAGGAAGATCCTTGTGTTTTGCGCATGATGATAAAACCATGTCCCTTACAATAACTGGATCAGGGTATACTTTTTGTTGCTGATTCTTGAAATTATTGTCCACGTTCCGTTCTCCGTTCTTATTTACATCATCCATAATAAAAAAATCACAGCTATTATTATATCAAATAAATTAACACTTTGTATATTTTTTTGCTTTATATATAAAGAGCCCCATGATTAACAATAAAATAATTATGTCAACCATAGAGCTATTATAAGCATTTATAAAAGAAACAATTCCTATGGACTATAGATTGTAGAAGGAATCAAGTCCGCCATAAATTGCAACATCTTCACCAAGTGTCTCTTCGATGCGAAGAAGTTGGTTGTATTTTGCAATTCTATCAGTTCTTGAAAGAGATCCTGTCTTAATCTGTCCAGCATTGAGAGCTACAACGATATCAGAAATTGTGCTATCTTCTGACTCACCGGATCTGTGTGATACAACTGCAGTATAGCCAGCTTTCTTAGCCATCTCAATTGCGTCAAACGTCTCAGTAAGTGAACCAATCTGATTTACCTTTACAAGGATTGAATTTGCAATTCCAAGTTCGATACCCTTTGCAAGTCTCTCAGTGTTTGTTACGAATAGGTCATCTCCAACAAGTTGAACCTTATCGCCAAGTCTATCTGTAAGCTTTTTCCAACCATCCCAATCGTCTTCGGAAAGACCATCTTCGATTGAAATAATAGGATACTTGTCTACTAAATCAGCATAGTACTCGATCATTTCGTCACTTGTGCGTGTAACGCCTTCACCCTTGAGTGTGTAGATACCTGTAGCAGGATCAAACATCTCTGTAGCAGCAACGTCAAGTGCAATTCTTACGTCATCATATGGCTTGTAACCAGCCTTTTCAATTGCTTCAAGGATAATCTTGATTGCATCTTCATTTGTAGCGAGATCAGGAGCGAAACCACCCTCATCACCAACAGCTGTATTCTGCCCCTTGCTCTTAAGTACGGACTTCAAGGAATGGAATACTTCAGCACCTGTTCTGAGCGCTTCGCGGAATGTAGGAGCTCCAACGGGCATAATCATGAATTCCTGAATATCAACCGTATTGTCAGCATGCTCACCACCGTTGAGGATATTCATCATAGGTGTTGGAAGTGTCTTTGCATTGATACCACCGAGGTAGTTGAATAGGTGTACACCAAGATAATCAGCAGCAGCTCTAGCAACAGCGATTGATACAGCAAGAATTGCATTTGCACCAAGCTTTGCTTTGTTTGGCGTACCATCAAGTGCGATCATAGCCTTATCGATTGCAATCTGATCGAAAGCATTCATGCCAGTAATTTCTTCAGCAATGACAGTATTTACATTTTCAACTGCTGTAAGTACGCCCTTACCAAGGTATCTTGATTTGTCACCATCACGAAGCTCAACTGCCTCATGTGCGCCTGTAGAAGCACCTGATGGAACAATTGCTCTACCGACAGCGCCACCAACAAGTGTTACTTCAGCTTCGACAGTAGGATTACCTCTAGAGTCAAGGACTTCACGACCTACAACGTCTTCAATGTACATATCAATATTCATATTCTATCTCCTTATTTTCTAAAAAAATGTTTACTAGTACTTTACGATACCTAGGAAATCAGCTGGCACTAGACTTGCACCACCAACGAGAGCACCATCGATATTTGGCTGTGTCAGAATTTCTTTCGCATTGGCTGCCTTTACGCTTCCACCATATTGGATTCTAACTTTATCCGCTTCTTCTTGTGAATAAAGATCTGCAATCTCACTTCTGATGAATGCACACATCTCTTCTGCCTGAGCAGAAGTAGCAGTCTTACCTGTACCAATTGCCCATACTGGCTCATATGCAATGATTAGCTGCTCAATATGCTCTTCAGAAAGACCAGCGACACCTGCTTCTAATTGTCTTGCAACAACATCATTCTGCTCGCCAGCTTCTCTCTCAGAAAGAACCTCACCAACACAAAGAATTGGCTTAAGACCATGCTTAAATGCTGCAACTAATTTTAGATTACAAGTATCATCTGTCTCATTAAAATACTGTCTTCTTTCAGAGTGACCAATGACAACATAATCTACGCCAATCTCTGTAAGCATTGCAGGAGCAATCTCACCTGTGAAAGCGCCACTTTCTTCAAAATGGACATTCTGTGCACCAACACCAATTTCAGTACCTGCAAATGCTTCTTTCAAAGCTGCAAGCTGTGTAAATGGCGCACAAATGGCAACATCATGCTCGCCACCTGCGTAAAGTGTCTTGAATTCTTCAGCATACGCAACAGCTTCAGCAGTTGTCTTGAACATCTTCCAGTTACCAGCAATAATCTTTGTTCTTGTACTCATTTCATTCTCCCTATTGTTCAATATTAATAACGTATATGTATATTATACATCAAGTCTGATAAAAAAGACTTATTAATATTATTTTTCTGTCAAGGCTGTAAGTCCAGGAAGCTCTTTACCCTCTAATAATTCCATAGATGCACCGCCACCCGTTGAAATCCATGAGAACTTGTCAGCACGACCAAGATTGATTGCCGCAGCAGCAGAATCACCACCACCAATGATTGAAATGGCACCTTCTTGTGCTGCAATTGCGTCCATAACTTCTATTGTACCAGTTTGGAAATCAGGATTCTCAAATACACCCATTGGCCCATTCCATACAACAGTCTTCGCACCGTCAATTTCCTTTTTAAATAATTCAATTGTCTTCGGTCCAATATCCAAGCCCATGAAACCAGCATCAATGGCATTGCCTTCTGTATCCTTCACTTCGGTGTAACCAGAAAATGCATTTGCTTCTTTGGAGTCGATTGGTAGAATTAATTTACCGTTTGATTTTGCTAACAATTCTTTTGCTAAGTCAATCTTATCTGTCTCAACGAGAGAATCACCAATCTCAATTCCTTGAGCTGCAAGGAAAGTATAAGTCATACCACCACCGATAATGACTTTATCTGCCTTATCAAGCAGGTTTTCAATTACACCAATTTTATCAGATACTTTAGAACCACCTAGGATTGCAACAAATGGACGAACAGGATTGTCAACAGAATCTTTAATGAATTTAATCTCATTTTCTAATAAGAAACCAGCCGCAGCCTGTGATACGTTTGCTGACACACCAACATTAGATGCATGTGCTCTGTGTGCTGTACCAAATGCATCATTGACGAAGATACCGTCACATAGCGAAGCCCAATATGCGCCAAGATCTGCATCATTCTTAGACTCTTTTTTACCATCAACATCTTCGTAACGTGTATTTTCTACAAGTAATACATCGCCATCTTTCAAATCATCAATGGCTGCCTCGAGTTCTACGCCACGAGTTACACCAGGAATAAATTTAACTTCTTTACCTAGCTTTGCACTCAAATCAGCAGCAACAGGCGCTAGAGATTTACTTGCCTTGTCAGCCTCTTCCTTGACTCTTCCTAAATGAGAAAAGAGAACCGCTCTACCACCATTGTCGATGATATGCTTTATCGTTGGAAGTGCTGCTACAATACGATTGTCATTTGTGATAACACCATCTTGTAGCGGTACATTGAAATCCACACGTACTAATACTTTCTTACCTTTTAAATCTAAATCTTTTACTGTTAATTTTGCCATTTTTTAAATCTCCTGACACTATTAATATGATTAAAGGCGAGAAACCGCACTGCGCTTCCCCGCCTTTAATTGCGTTCGATTGATTAATTATTATGCTAATTGAGCAAAGTACTCAAGTGTTCTAACAAGCTGTGATGTGTATGACATCTCGTTGTCATACCAAGCAACTGTCTTAACAAGCTGCTTACCACCAACAGTAAGAACCTTTGTCTGTGTTGCATCAAACAATGAACCGAAATCGATTCCAACGATGTCAGAAGATACGATAAGATCCTCATTGTAACCAAAAGACTCATCAGCAGCAGCCTTCATTACTGCATTTACTTCTTCAACAGTAACTTCCTTATCAAGAACAGATACTAATTCTGTAAGTGATCCTGTTGGTGTAGGTACTCTCTGAGCAGCACCATCAAGCTTACCGTTGAGCTCTGGAATAACAAGGCCAATTGCCTTTGCAGCACCTGTTGTATTCGGTACGATATTGGCAGCAGCAGCACGACCACGACGAAGATCCTTATGTGGAGCGTCGAGTGTGTTCTGATCACCTGTGTAAGCATGAATTGTTGTCATAAGACCTTCAACAACACCGAAGTTGTCCTGAAGAGCCTTAGCCATTGGAGCTAGGCAGTTTGTAGTACATGAAGCACCAGAGATAACTGTCTCTTTACCTGTTAGAATCTCGTGGTTTGTGTTGTAAACGATTGTAGGTACATCGTTGCCGCCTGGAGCAGAAATAACAACTCTCTTCGCGCCACCCTTGAGATGCTTTTCAGCACCTTCTTTAGATGTGAAGAAACCTGTGCACTCTAGAACGATATCAACACCGAGCTCACCCCAAGGAAGATCTTCTGGGTTACGCTCTGCAAGGACTTTTACATCATTGCCATTTACTGTGAAATATCCATCATTCACTTCAACTGTTCCGTTGAAACGACCCTGTGTTGTGTCATACTTTAAAAGATGAGCCAATGTCTTAGCATCTGTTAAGTCGTTCAATGCAACTACTTCGATACCTTCAACTTCCTGAATACGACGGAAAGCCAAACGACCAATTCTACCAAAACCATTAATACCAACTTTTACACTCATTTCTGTCTCCTTCTTTCTTTTCTAGAGATGCACTTATGTGCCCAACTGCGAGGTCTGAACCTCTTAATGTGTATTTGTGATACCAAAAAGAAAGATTGTTAAAAAATTATCTAACTTTTAGCACCAAGAATAATTATACATTTTCTTGCTACAAATTTCAATAGTTTTCCGTCAAAAACCGTAATTTTCATTCAAAATGACTTAAATATACTAAAATTTGTACAAATTATGCAGTCGCACCACAACATTTCTTGTATTTTTTGCCACTTCCGCATGGACACGGATCGTTACGACCAGGTTCTTTTTCTTTTACGACCGTCTTTGTCCGATTGTAATCCTTGCGTATTTTATCGCGTGTCTCCTCATCAAGGACATCAGCCCAAGCGGATAATGTAAATAAATGTTCTGCCTCAGCGCTATGCATATTGTAATAAAGTTGCGTCAAATCAACGTCAATATCCAATTCTGTATCTTCTGTAATATTGTCAACATCAATCTGACTCTTTAAACTTGAATTGATCCCATCAAGAAAACCTGCAAAGATGATATCATCGATCTCGTACTGATCTGCGAGCTGCCTAAAAGTACCTACAAGTTTTTTATCATCGTTGCTTAGTAGCGCGGTATAAAGCTTCTGCTCACTCTCACTATATTCTTTCCAAAATGCAGGAAATGTATCATCTGTCTGGTTACCAATCAATTCTTCCCATTGTGAAGCTAAACTCATTCTTATGACTCCTTTATAATAAATTATCCCTATAAATCGTATGCAACGCCCTTTGAAATTGCTCTACCAATTTCAATCACATCGCCCATTACTGCACTACCTGTTGGAAGCGGACCTGCGCCCTTTCCATAAAACATCAAATCATCAACTGCATTGCCTTTTACAAAAATTGCATTGAACTCGTTATTGACCGTTGCAAGCGGATGTTCCTTATTCAATAATGTTGGCTGAATGAAGCAACCGAGCTCACCATCTTTGTGATACGCACTTGCAACAAGTTTGATGACACAGCCATCTTTCTTTGCCTGCTCAATATCATCTTTTGTAATTGCAGAGATACCAGTCGTCTGAATATCATCAGGATGTACTTTTTTCTTAAAAACGAGATTCATAAGGATTGATAATTTATTGGCTACATCATGACCTTCGACATCGGCTGTTGGATCTGCTTCAGCAAAGCCTTTCTGTTGTGCTTCTTTTAACGCATCTTCATAAGCCATATCCTCATGATCCATCTTCGTCAAGATATAATTTGTGGTACCATTCAAGATTCCTAAAATCTCTTCATATTCATTGGCAAGCAATGAACCTGTCAAAGCTGTAAGAATTGGAATACCGCCACCTACACTTGCCTCAAATCGCAACATGACTTTATTTGCCTTTGCGGTATCCATAAGTTCGTCATAGTTTGCAGCAATTGCAGCTTTATTTGCCGTTACAACGTGCTTCCCAGCATTTAATGCCTTTAGCATAAAACTCGTTGCAGGCTCAATGCCACCAACCAACTCGATGACAATATCAATATCAGGATCATTAAAGATATCATCAGGGGTCTGCGTAAACTGCTCTGGTCTGACAGTAATCGGTCTTTTCCGATCCACATCTCTTTCAAGAATACGAGTAATCTCAAAATCAACGCCCGTAACGTCCTTGATGTGTTCGTAATTCATCTCAAGTGTCTGGTATGTACCAGTCCCGATATTACCTAGGCCGAGAAGCCCAATGTTTACTTTTTTCAAACCAATCCTCCTAATTTTCTTCTTACTTTAAAACTTTTACTGTTGCAATATATGGAAGATTGCGGTAATGTTGCGCCACATCCAGTCCATATCCAACTACAAACTCATTTGGAATCTTAAAGCCTACATAATCTGCTTCAATATCGGCGGTGCGACCTTCTGGCTTATCCAATAATGTCACAATCTTAAGAGACGCAACACATCGGTCAATCATAAATTCTTTAAGGTAGCTTAGCGTATTCCCTGAATCAATAATATCTTCTACAATGATTACGTTCGCACCTTCTATACTTTCGTCCAAGTCCTTTAGAATCTTAACGTTACAACTTGATTTTATATCATCGCCATAACTACTTACATCCATAAAATCCATCGCCATATCAAGCGTGATGGATTTTGAAAGTTCACTCATAAACATAACAGACCCTCTGAGAATTCCCACAAGCAAAATTTCTTTGCCTGCATAATCTATATTAATCTGTTCTGCGAGCTCTACAATACGAGCTTCAACATCTTCACGACAAATCAATGTCGTATCGAGAACATATTTCGCCTTAAATTCTGAAGCGTTCATCAATTCTATCTACTCCTCAACTATATCATTATCATTATTACTTTTATTGTCCTCACCGAAGAGTGTCTCTCCAAGTGCTTTATAAAGCTCATCTAATCCAGTTTTTTTCAAACTAGATACTGGAATAATCTTATCGTCAATGCTTGCACCTAAAGTGTCCCGAATCAATTTCTTCTGCTTGAATAATTCATTGCGACTTACCTTGTCCGCTTTCGTTGCTACAATGATGCCATTCAACCCATGATACTTTAAAAATTCGTACATCTGCACATCTTGTGCACTTGGCTTGTGGCGAATATCTACAAGCAAGGCAACACCTTTGAGTTGTTCTCTTGTTGTCAGATACTCTTCAATCATATCACCCCAAGAAGCAGATACTGATTTACTTAGCTTCGCATATCCATATCCAGGTAAATCAACAATTCTAAAGGTATCATTGTTCACTGAAAAAAAATTAAGGGTTCTTGTCTTACCAGTATTGCCACTCCCTCGAGCTAATTTCTTTCTCATCGTAATCAAGTTCAAAAGTGAACTTTTCCCAACGTTAGAACGCCCCGAGAAAGCAATCTCGGGGGCATTTCCAACAGGGTATCCATTTGGTTTTACTGCTATCGCCAGCAGGTCGGCATTTTTTATTTTCATGCGTTTAATTTTAACACACAAAATGGCTCATGTCATCTATTTAGCTGTCTTTTCAGTTTTCGTCTTAGAAGCTTTATCATGTTTTTGAGTCGGTTTCGGTAGCTCCGTGAGCACATGTTCAAGCGCATCCTTTGCATGAGCAATTAAAACAAATTCCATCTTTTTTCTGACATTTGCTGGAATATCTTCAATATCACGCTCATTATCCATTGGAAGTAACACTTTCTTGATGCCTGCACGATGTGCTGCAAGGACTTTTTCGCGCACACCGCCGACAGGAAGGACATTGCCACGAAGAGTGATTTCACCTGTCATTGCAACATCTTGTCTTGCTGGAATACCAGTAAGGGTGCTGACCATCGCGGAAAACATTGTCACACCAGCAGATGGACCGTCCTTTGGTGTTGCCCCCTCTGGAATATGCATATGGATATCTAAATCCTTGTAAAATGTCTCACTCACGCCGAGTTCTTTGGCAATCGACCTCAAATAACTGATACCAGCGCTCGCACTTTCTTTCATCACTTCACCAAGCTGACCAGTCAATGACAGACTTCCGTTACCTTTGACCGCAACTGTCTCGATTGTAAGCGTCGTACCACCGACAATTGTCCACGCAAGACCCGTTGTGGATCCGACCATCGCAACATCTTCAATGACATCATAACGATACATTTTTTTGCCGAGATAATTTTCTAAATTACTGCTTGATACGTTAATTTTCTTGGCTTTATCTCTTACAACCTTGCGGGCTGCCTTACGACAAATTGCCGCAACACGCCGTTCAAGACTTCGGACGCCACTTTCTCTTGTGTAATAATTAATGACATCCCGAAGTGCTGGCTCGGAGATGCTTAGAATTTTCTCTTCAAGACCATGTTCCTTTTTTTGTTTTGGTATCAGATATTTTTCGGCAATCTTAACCTTTTCTTCTTCGGTATATCCAGGTACATCTATAATTTCCATTCTATCCAATAATGGTCTTGGAATGGTATCCAGACTGTTTGCTGTTGTAACAAACATGACTTTGCTTAAATCAAATGGAAATTCTAGATAGTGATCTGTAAAGTCTTTATTTTGTTCGGGATCGAGCACCTCAAGCAAAGCACTCGATGGATCCCCACGAAAATCACTTCCGAGTTTATCAATCTCATCAAAGAGGAAGACAGGATCCATTGTGCCCGCCTCTTTCATTCCATTGATGATACGACCTGGAATTGCACCGATATAAGTCCTTCTATGACCTCTGATTTCTGCTTCATCACGCACACCACCGAGGCTCATACGCACAAATTCACGATTAACACTACGTGCAATAGACTTTGCAATCGATGTCTTACCAACACCTGGAGGTCCAACAAGACATAGAATTGGCGCTTTCATCGTCTCAACAAGCTCCATAACGGCAAGATACTCGATCACACGCTCTTTCACCTTCTCTAATCCATAATGATCTTCATCTAGGATCTGCTCGGCAAGTTTCAGGTCAATTTCACCTTCACTATAGGTATTCCAAGGTAAATCAAAGACCCATTCAACATAGGAGCGAATCACCGTCGCTTCGGAAGAAAATGGCTGCATCTTTGCAAAACGCTTAATTTCCTTCTCTACTTTTGTATGAATTTTTTCTGGAAGCGCTAATTCTTTTAAATGCTCCAGCCAATTCTTAACTTCTTCGTCTGGATTTTCCTCATTATTGCCGTCTCCAAGCTCTTCTTGAAGTGTCTTAATCTGTTCTCTTAGGAAATATTCCTTTTGATGCTGACCGATTTTCGTCTTTACTTTGTTGCTGATTTCTTTTTCAATATTGACAATTTCAATCTCTCTTACGAGAAATTCATTGACGAGTGTCAATCTTTTTTCAGGATCTAGTTCCGCTAGGACATCATGTTTCTCTGAAATCTTGATATCAAGATGAGACGCGACAACATCCGCAAGCTTACCAGGCTCGTACATCGCAGAAAGAGAATTAACAATTTCGTCTGGAACTTTACCAGCGCCAGCATAGGTCTCGAAATTTTCAACAACACTTCTCATAATTGCTTCAATTTCTATAGGTAAATGCTCGTAAATCGGCTCCTCAATTTGATTGACAGCCACGGCAAAGAATGGCTCATCATCGACAAATCGGTCGATTTCGCCTCTGCTCACCCCTTCAACTAATACTCTGATATTGTTGCCATTTAGTTTTAGCATCTGCTTTACTTTGGCAATGGTACCAATGGTATAGAAATCATCTTGCATCGGTAGATCTGTATCACTCTCCGTCTGTGTCGCAAGAAATACCACCTGATCTCGAATCATTGCCTTTTCAAGTGCATTAATTGACTTCTCTCTGCCTACATCAAAGTGAAGTACCATATATGGAAATACACACAGATCCCTTAATGGAATTAAAGGCATTATTTTTTCAGTATTCATATTACCTCCTTAGATTATCATAAATATAATGAATATTATTAGCACTCAGTGCCAGTGGTTGCTAATAAATTATTAAAAATGTGTCCACCGGCATTGGTAGCATTTGCTGGTGGACATATTTAAAATCAATAATAGGAATCTTTATGCAATTACACTATCAATCTGAAAGTCTTCTTCTTCTCTTCCATCTGAAAGGACGAGCGTTGGACTTGCACCTTCTGTAATCGTCTTCTTTGTAACAATTACTTTCTGAATATCCTTCCTTGATGGAATCTCATACATGATGTCAGTCATGACACTCTCGATGATACTCCGAAGACCTCGAGCGCCCGTCTTGCGCTCGATTGCTAGTGTTGCAATATCAACAATCGCATCTTCGTCAAAAGAAAGCTCTACGTCATCAAGTTCGAATAATTTTTTATACTGCTTGATAATTGCATTCTTTGGTTCTTTTATAATTCTTACAAGAGCATCAACATCAAGCTGCTGCAAAGAGCAGACAACTGGTAGACGACCGATGAACTCTGGAATCAGTCCATAATGAAGTAAATCTTCTGATTGAACTTGGCTCAAATCCGTCAGCTTTGTAACAGGTTTATCTTCTTCTGTCACAATCTTATCGGTATTGAATCCAATTGTCTTATTGCCAATACGGCGCTGAACAATTTTATCCATACCATCAAAAGCACCGCCACAGATAAACAATACATTTGTTGTATCAAATGGAATAAAGTCCTGATGTGGATGTTTTCTACCACCTTGAGGAGGCACATTTGCCACACTGCCTTCGATAATCTTTAGAAGTGCTTGCTGTACACCCTCACCGCTTACATCACGTGTGATAGAGACATTGTCACCCTTGCGAGAAATCTTATCAATTTCATCGACATAAATGATGCCGTGCTGTGCTTTTTCGATATCACCATCCGCAGCTTGAATCAGCTTCAGAAGAATATTTTCTACATCTTCACCAACATAACCAGCTTCTGTAAGTGCCGTCGCATCCGCAATTGCAAAAGGAACATTAAAAATCTTCGCAAGTGTCTGCGCAAGCAATGTCTTACCTGAACCAGTTGGACCCATCATCAAGATATTGGACTTTTGAATCTCAACACCACTTTTCTCTGTAGAGACAGCATGTTTAATTCTCTTATAATGATTGTAAACTGCAACAGAAAGGACTTTCTTTGCATCATCTTGACCAATTACATAGTCAGAAAGTGCTTCGTAAATTTCCTTTGGTTTTGGAACAAACAAACCACTTGCAGAGCCACCTCCGCTTGTGTGCATACTGGTCTCAAATTCCTCTTTGATGATATCTTGACAAAGTTCTACGCACTCATCACAGATATACACATCTGGTCCAGCAATCAATCTTTTGACCTGCTCTTGTGGCTTTCCACAAAACGAGCACTTTAAATGCTTTTCGTATGAATTTCTGCTCATACCATCACCTACTTTCGGTTATCGGCTTCAATGACCTCATCAATAAGTCCATATTCTTTAGCCTCATCTGCAGTCAACCAGTTATCTCGATCTGTGTCAACAGCGATTTTCTCAATTGGTTGACCTGTCCTCGCTGCGAGGATTGAATTGAGTCGTTCTCTCGTCTTTAATATGTGATCTGCGGCAATCTTAATGTCGCTCGCTTGCCCTTGTGCGCCACCAAGTGGCTGATGTATCAATATCTCAGAATTTGGCAAGGAATAGCGCTTGCCCTTTGCACCAGCAGTCAGAAGAAAGGAGCCCATACTTGCTGCTAAACCAATACATATTGTGCTGACATCACACTTAATATACTGCATCGTATCAAAAATTGCAAGACCTGCACTCACAGATCCACCAGGAGAATTGATATACATACTGATATCTTTCTCAGCATCTTCTGCTTCAAGAAATAATAACTGCGCAACAATGGTACTAGCAAGTTGATCGGTAACTTCCTCGCCGAGGAAAATAACTCTATCTTTGAGCATACGAGAGTAGATATCATAGCTTCTCTCGCCAGCTCCCGTGCGTTCAACGACATATGGAATTAGTGGCATAAGAGCCTCCTTTACTATTTATATGCAAATGTCGACAACTACAAATTGTCGACATCCTGCATATGTCATGATTTATTCTGCAGCATCTTCTGTCGCTTCAGTAGACTCTGAAGCTGGCTGAACAACTGCATTTTCGTATACATAGTCAACAGCCTTACGGTTCTTGATATCCTGTGAAATCATCACAAGCTGATCTGGACCAAGAAGACCCTTAATCTGCTCTGCATCAATACCATACTGTTCTGCCATCTTCGCTACTTCAGCATCGACTTCTTCTTCTGCAGCATCGAATTCTTGATCCTTTACGATTGCTTCAACGATCAGTCTCATCTTTACACGCTTAAAAGCATCTTCCTTAAGACCTTCGCGGAATTCATCCAATGTCTTGCCAATATACTGAAGATAATTTTCAAGTTGCATTCCCTGTTGCTGAATGCTCTGCGAAAACTCTTGAACCATGCCGTCCTGAGCTTCTTCAACCATCACATCTGGGATATCAATGGTGTTGGCATCAAATACTTTCTCTAATACATTGTTCTTCTTTGTATTTTCTGCTCTTAATGTCGCAGATTCTTCAAGCTTCACTCTTGTATCTGCGCGTAATTCGTCTAATGTATCAAACTCACTTGCTTCCTGAGCGAAGTCATCATCAAGTAGTGGAATTTCCTCTGCCTTGATTGAATTTACTGTAACTTTGAAGACAACTGGTTTTCCAGCAAGATCCGCAGAATGATACTCTTCTGGGAATGTTACATCCACTTCTACTTCATCACCAATAGATGTACCAATCAGTTTCTCCTCAAAACCAGGGATAAAGGTTCCAGAACCGAGCTTTAGGTCATAAGCATCTGCTGTGCCACCCTCGAATTGATTGTCGCCATCGAATCCTTTGTAGTCGATATTGACTGTATCGCCATCTTCTGCGGCTCTGTCTGTCACTTCTACCTGACGGCTGTTTCTCTTCTGAAGAGACTCTAGTTGATTCTCAACATCTTCATCTGTGACATCAAAGCTTACATCTTCAATGACAACACCCTCATAATCCTGAAGTTCGAATTCTGGTGGTGTTGCAACGGTGATTGTGAGTGTCATTGTCTCACCTTTTTTGTACTCACCGAAATCAATGTCAGGTCTATCGATTGGTTCAATCTCGAGCTCTGTCAGTGCAGCTGGATACTGAGTTGAAAGAAGATTATTGAGTCCATCCTCTAGAAAGATGCCCTCGCCATATCTTTGCTCGATAATCTTTCTAGGCGCTTTGCCCTTTCTGAAACCATCAACGACATACTTATCCTTTGTTGCCTTATATGCATCTATCTGAGCTTGATCGAGCTCCTCTGCTGTGAACTCTAGTGTGAACTTTGCTTTGTTGCCTTCTTTTTCAATAAAACTTGCTTTCATCATCTATACCTTTCATTAATTAATATAAGTATCTATACCACCAATATATTATATTTAAACATATTGATAGATAGTATCTCTACTATTATAAGTGTAGCATCCAAGATTGTAAAGTGCCAATACATAGCGAAAATGTCACAAAATCAACAAAATAAATTAACTTACTGTGTTATACTATATTAACAACTCAATATTAAATGGATATTAAACTCAGATTTTTATTTCAAAGGAGAATTTTATGAATTTTGATCTATGGATTATCGTGTATGCTGCTATGATATTTTATGGTGTCATGTGTATTGGATGGCCGAACAAAGCTTACAATTTTGGAAGACCGAATAAAGAGGATGCGCCTGATTCATGGGTTCGTAAGTCTAAAATTGTTGGCATTGCACTTATTGTTGTGGGCCTCGTATTTGTATATTTCGACCAAATACGATAATAATCTAAATTATAAAAAAGCTTGATACGTTGATTCGTATCAAGCTTTTTTAATAATTTTTACAAATTTACGTGATTTTATTCAATTACAGAAGCAACAACGCCAGCACCTACAGTTCTACCACCCTCACGGATCGCAAAACGTAGACCTTCTTCGATAGCAATCGGTGTAATAAGTTCGATTGTCATCTGTACGTTATCTCCAGGCATAACCATCTCTGTTCCTTCTGGAAGTGTGAGATCTCCTGTTACGTCTGTTGTTCTGAAATAGAACTGAGGTCTGTAACCATTGAAGAA
>JAISJM010000033.1 GCA_031261525.1 Eubacteriales Family XIII. Incertae Sedis bacterium | reverse complement strand
AAATCCAATATTTTTGTTTTCTTTTGCTTTATTCATGAAGGGTATTATATCATAGGCGAAATCGTTTTCGATATTTCACGCACATGAAAAGCAAAGAATTGTAGCTTGTCATACATAATGTGCTCTAAATTTGTCTGTACTTTTCACTCTATATATTGTATTACGTCTAGTTTTAATTTTTGTCCAATTATGATAATATTTCGTTCACTCCTGCAAACATCTCACACCCCAAATTTGATAAATTATGACTGTCAGATAGATATAAATCATACGAATATGTTATAAAATATGTGGAAAGGAGTACGATATGGCCAGTGACAAAGAAAAAAGGTTGCACTATACACAGAAAGCGAAGAACGCGGTGGCGCAAATGTCACTACAGGAGAAGGTTCACCTAATGAGTGGCGCGTCTCACTTCAGGAGATGCTTGAGGATATTACGAGTGGCAAACACTATAACTATTATCCTTATCCTGCTGGAGGTGCCGATGCACTCAACGTCCCACCAATGCTTTTCGTCGATGGTGGTTCTGGTGTCGCTTGCAGTGATAAAGGAACATGCTTCCCTGTACCGATGTGTAGAGGCGCGAGTTTCGATACGGAGCTTGAAGAAAAAGTTGGTACCGCGATTGCTCGTGAGATTCGGGCATATGGTGGTAATTTATTCGGCGGCGTCTGCATCAATCTGCCTTATCATCCAGGCTGGGAACGAAGCCAAGAAACCTACGGTGAAGAAAGCTTCGCACTTGGTCAGATGGGATCCGCACTCGTGCGCGGTATCCAAGACGAACATGTCGTCGCATGTATCAGGCATTTTGCATTCAATTCCATGGAAATCAGTCGATTCAATGTGGATATGGATTGCGCGAGACGGACGGAGCGCGAAGTATTTCTGCCCCATTTTAAGGACTGTATCGATGTCGGCGCAGCGTGTGCGATGTCATCATACAACCTCTATCAAGGCATGTACTGCGGTCACAACAATTACCTTGTATTACCAAAATCCGCAGTGGATTTGCCACAGATAAATTGGGAGACAAAAAGCCAATATTACGACTATTATCACGGTTACGCGAGGCTTGAGAAATTGGAAATCGCACCGCTACTGCCATATGGTTTCGGGCTGTCCTATACGACATTTGCCTATAATGATGCCGAGTTCAAAACCGATGGCGCAAATGTCATCGCATCATGCGCTGTCACAAACACGGGAGATGTCCAAGGCAAAGAAGCTGTACAACTCTATATTGGTTTCAAAAATTCACACTGGATCGACCAATCAAACTACTTCGAGGGTTTTCAAAAGTGGAATTAAATGCAGGTGAGACGAAAGATGTCGTGATTACATGCCCAATTGAAAAGCTGAAATATTATGATGTAACTACAGGAGATTTTAAATTGGAATCTATGGAATACGAAGTCTATATCGGGTCTTCGTCAGCCAATGAAGATTTAATTGTCGGGCACATCGCATTATAGGACGGATCAAGATTATTTCTCTTCCTAACGCGATTTTCGACGTAAAAAGGGCTATTATTCTGTCGAAAATCGCGTTAGGAAGAGAATATATAATAACATTGTACCATGCGGGAAGTGAAATGGTGGAAAATATGGATAGTTTATATGAACAAATAGATCATTCCGATATCTTGCCTGCGAAGGTGTTTGTCACGAGCATCGAAAACTCAGGATTCCACTGGCACAATGATGTCGAGATTATCCTTGTGCTGAAAGGTTCTGTCATCACCTACAATTGATTTCTTTATGCGCGCATATGGGATTCTATGCATTGGAATCATCCCCTTCTTCAAATCTATGGATGTTGAGAAGAAGAATAAAGAATTGCTCGCGGGGAAAGCTAGTTAATCAAGCAAAAACATACACGGCGTATAAAATGACAATTTGGTCAAAAAACAGCCCCCATTGATGCCAAATTGTCATTTTATACGCCCGAACTATATTTATCTTTATAAATTAGAGTGATTTAAAATACGCCAACGCGTGCTGCTTTGTAGCAATCAGTTTATCACAAAATGCGTCGAATTCAGGATCTTCTTGCTGCAACTCAACATGCGACAAGAAATATTCAACCGTCTGCTTGACACCGATATCAAAGCGCGTTGTGCATACGTAATCAGGCACGAGGCGCTTCAACTTCGAGTTATCGAAGATTACGGATGCGGATTTATCGCCAAGGAGTCCACCAACATAGGCTGAATCAACTTCAGCGAGAAAATCGGATGTAATATAAACTTTCGTAATCTCCTTCCCGAGCGCAGCGCCAATCGTATCATAAATTTTCGTCCAACTAATTGCCTCGTCACTTGTAATCTGGAATGTGTTGCCGATTGCTGCGCTATTGCCCATCAACCCGAGGAATCCTTTTGCAAAATCCGAATTATGCGTGATTGTCCAAAGCGATGTACCGTCACCATGAATGATGATTGGCTTATCGTCAAGGATACGTTTGATCACTGCCCAACTATTCGACTCACCAACTGCGAGCGGAAGCATCGTGTCGCCATAAGTATGAGAGGGTCTTACAACCGTAAATGGGAATCCATTTTCTCGATATTCTTGAATCAAAAGTTCTTCAATTGCAATTTTATCTCGCGAGTATTGCCAATACGGATTGGCAAGCGGCGTACTCTCCGTGATAAAACTATTTAAAACGGGTTTCTGGTATGCCGAAGCCGAACTCAACGTGATATATTGTTTCGTCTTTCCCGCAAAAATTCTGATATCGCGCGCAATATCAGCGGGCACAAATGCAATGAAGTTGGCAACGACATCAAAAGTCAAGTCGCCGATGAGCTCCTTTACCTTTACTTCATCGTTGATATCGCAGACGATTGTCTTCACACCGCTTATTTCGGCATTTTTACTACCTCTGTTCAGTAGATATACCTCCCAGCCGCTCTTGACTGCAAGCTCCGTAATTGCCTTGCTGATGTTACCCGTTCCGCCAATAAATAACGCTCTCATTGATACACCTCTTTCCTATATAACAAATATAACAAAAATAAAATACTCGCAAGATTCATGATATGTTACTATATCACAAATCTTGCGAGTATTCATATAATTCTTGAAAATCAATAAAAAATCACATGTTTCTTGATTGAAAAGTTCACTCTATTTAAACACGTCCTTCAGCTGTTCCAAGAATCCTTTCTTCTTTTTATAGGAATCTTCTCCGAGCGATTCAGCCATCTCTTTGACTTTCTTCTTCTGTTCGCCATTGAGTTTCGTTGGCACTTCGAGCTGTACTTTGACATACAAATCACCATAGTGCGCACTGCGAAGACTCTTGATACCTTTGCCTTTTAGTCTAAACACGGTCTCTGACTGCGTTCCCGGTGGTATCTTATATTTCACCTTTTCTTTCAGCGTAGGCACCACAATCGTATCGCCGAGTACTGCTTGATCAAAGCTGATTGGGAATTCAATAATCAAATCCGTACCTTCACGCTGGAAAACCTTATGTGGCGTAACTGCGATAACAATATATAAATCGCCTGCAGGACCGCCATTTGTGCCAGGCTCGCCCTGACCGCGAAGCGTAATGACTGCGTTATTATCAACACCCTCTGGGATTGTAACAGAAATCGTTACATCCTTCGTGATGATACCACGACCACGGCAGGTAGGACAAGCTTCGTCTATGATATAGCCTTTACCCTGACATTTTGGACAACTGCCAACATTGGTAAATGACCCAAATGGTGTATTTTGCTGTGTCTGAACTTGACCGCTACCACCGCATTGATCACACGTATGCTTTGCTGTGCCGTCCTTTGCACCATTTCCACCACAGTCTTTACAGGTCGTATCTTTCTTAATTGTGATGTTCTTCTTTGTCCCGAAAGCTGCCTCTTCGAAAGTAATCGTGACACCTTTTTGTAGATCGCGACCTTTTCTCGGGGCATTTGCGCGTGAGCGTCCGCCGCCACCGCCACCGAACATACCACCAAAAATATCTCCGAAAATGTCACCAAAATCGGCACTTCCGCCGCCTCCAAAACCACTGAATCCGCCAAAGCCTCCCCCGAAGCCTCCGCCGCCAGCACCAAAGTTTGGATCTACACCCGCATGACCAAATTGGTCATATCGCTGCTTCTTCTCAGAGTCAGAAAGAATGCCATAAGCTTCGTTTACTTCTTTGAATTTTTCTTCCGCTTCAGCATTGCCCGGATTCTTATCTGGGTGAAATTCCATCGCCTTCTTACGGAAGGCCTTCTTTATCTCAGATTCGGACGCACCCTTATCGACGCCCAGGACATCATAAAAATCCCTTTTATCTGCCATCTTTACTCCACCTTTTACATTCTATTTATTTAAATAACACAATGCCTGAGTTTTAGCCCAGCTCGCACCGATACACCTACGAGACTCCACTCACATATCAGTATGTACGCTTCGTGAAGTTTCATAGGCATATAAGGTGCAATCCGAACTATACCTTCAGGCATAATTAAAATTACTTATTGGCATTTACTTTATTTTTCGTCGTCATCAACAACTTCAAAATCAGCGTCAACAACATTGTCGCCAGCAGGACCAGCACTTGCACCAGCACCAGCATCTGCACCACCAGCAAATCCACCTGTACCGAATCCATCAGCACCTGGATCTCCACCTGGAGCACCCTGCTGTGCAGCTGCATCAGCATAGAGTTTCTGGCTTAAAGCATGGAACTCTGTTGTCAGTGCTTCCTGCTTTGCCTTAATCTCATCGATATTGCCAGACTCAAGCGCCTTGCTTAGCTCGTCTTTAATCGCTTCAACCTTTGCTTTCTCGTCAGCACCAATCTTGTCGCCAAGCTCGCCAAGTGTCTTCTCCGTCTCAAATACCAAAGCTTCTGCCTGATTCTTGATGTCAACTTCTTCCTTACGCTTCTTATCTTCTTCAGCAAATTGCTCTGCTTCCTTCACCTTCTGGTTGATTTCATCTTCGCTGAGTGAGCTTGAAGATGTGATTGAGATGCTCTGCTCTTTGCCTGTGCCAAGATCTTTTGCGCTTACGTTTACGATACCATTTGCATCGATGTCAAAAGTTACTTCAATCTGTGGTACGCCACGTGGCGCAGAAGGAATACCTGTAAGCTGGAATCTACCAAGTGTGATATTGTCCTTCGCAAATTCTCTCTCACCCTGAAGTACATGGATATCAACGGCTGGCTGATTGTCAGCAGCTGTAGAGAATACCTGGCTCTTCTTTGTTGGAATGGTTGTGTTTCGCTCGATAAGCTTTGTCGCAACGCCACCAAGTGTCTCGATTGAAAGAGATAGTGGTGTGACATCAAGAAGGAGTACGTCATGTACTTCACCTGTCAGTACGCCAGCCTGGATTGAAGCACCGATTGCAACGGATTCATCAGGATTGACGCCCTTAAATGGCTCCTTACCTGTAACTTTCTTAACTTCCTCAACAACTGCTGGAATACGTGTAGATCCACCTACAAGAATGACCTTGCTCAAATCAGAGGAGGACACGCCAGCATCAGCCATCGCCTTCTTCATTGGGTCAATTGTCTTCTGAACGAGGCTAAGTGTAAGCTGATCAAACTTCGCTCTTGTGATATCCATATCAAGATTCAATGGACCATCAGCAGTAGCTGTGATAAATGGTAGTGTGATATTGACAGTCTGCTTTCCTGAAAGCTCTTTCTTTGCATTTTCAGCAGCATCTTTGAGTCTCTGTAGCGCGATTTTATCCTGTCTGAGGTCAACGCCGTGCTCTTTGCCAAATGTATCCGCAATGTAATTCATAACAGCATCATCGAAGTCATCACCACCGAGGCGGTTGTTACCACTTGTTGCAAGAACTTCAAATACGCCATCACCAAGCTCGAGGACTGATACGTCAAAAGTACCACCACCGAGGTCATAAATCAAAATTTTATGATGCTCTGTCTCCTTGTCGAGACCATAAGCGAGTGCTGCAGCTGTTGGCTCGTTGATGATTCTCTTTACATCGAGTCCAGCAATCTTACCAGCGTCCTTTGTCGCCTGCTTCTGTGAATCGGAGAAGTATGCAGGTACTGTGATGACCGCTTCCGTAACTTTCTCACCAAGATATGCTTCCGCGTCAGTCTTGAGCTTGCCAAGAATCATCGCGGAGATGTCCTGTGGCGTATACTGTTTACCATCAATCTCAACTTTGTAGTCTGTACCCATCTCTCTCTTGATAGATGAGATTGTTCTCTGTGGGTTTGTGATTGCCTGTCTCTTTGCTGTCTCTCCGACAAGTCTCTCACCATTTTTAGCAAATCCTACCACAGATGGTGTCGTTCTGTTGCCTTCTGCGTTTGGAATTACTGTTGGCTCACCGCCCTCAAGTACTGCAACGCAGCTGTTTGTTGTTCCTAAATCGATTCCTATTACTTTACCCATGTTTATGTCTCCTTTATTTTTTAATTATTATAGTTGTTTTATTTTAATGCGCAATATGCAAATGTCGCGAATTGCGGTATTAACTTAATTTATGTTCATCCAGTAGCTTACTCCGCAACCTTAACCATTGCTGGTCTGATTACTTTTTCTTTCAGTTTGTAGCCCTTTTGAAGCACCATTGTGACCTTGTTGCTTTCATACTCGTCACTCGCTTCCATCAACATTGCGGAATGAAGATTCGGATCGAATTCCTCACCTAATGCTGGAATCTCTTTGATGTCATGCTTATCCAAGATATTGATCAGCTGCTTCAAAATCATCTCCATACCTTCGAGGAACTTCTCATCCGCTTTATTGTTCTTATCTTGCGCAATTGCTCGCTCAAAGTTATCGACAACTTCCAATAAGTCGACTGCAAGCTTTTCATTTGCATAAGCATAGATATCAGCTTTTTCCTTTTCTGTACGTCTTTTGAAATTCTGGAAATCTGCTGCAAGTCTCATATACTTTGCATCGCTGCTTTCCTCTTGCTTTGTAGCAGCATCTGACTTCGATTCACCAGCATCAGCTTCCGAGCCGTCTGTATCAGCAGAATCAGATGAATCTTCTGCCTTTTTACCACTCACATACTCGTCCTCTGCGTCGCACGCTTTATCTTGCGCTTCATTGTACGCAGCATCTTCATATGCTGCATCGTCGTCAAGTATCTCAGAAGCTGTTTCCTGCGCAACCTCATCTACTGATGGCTGCTTCACTTTCTTATCCCCAAGATAACTCTTGTCTTTACTCATCCTCGTCTCCTTGCTTTAAACTCTTAATATTGTTTGGTTCAACTTTAAATGCTTGATTGAGGTTGTTGCTCAGGTACTCAACCAAAGTCATGACCTCTGAGTAGTTCATCCTCGTAGGACCAATCACTCCGAGCTTACCAACGTAACGTCCATCGATGTGGTATGTCGCCGTAATCACAGCGCTATCCGCCATAATCTCCGTGCTGTTCTCCTCACCAATTGTAATAGAAACACCTTCATCTCTCGTAGAGAGCGCTTTCGTCAAATGATCACGATCATCGACCATTTGCAAGAAATTCTTCGCCCGATCGATACTGTTAAATTCCGGCTGCGCAAATATCCTCGTCATGCCTTCCAATATCAAATCAATCTCACTTCGATCTTCATAGGTCGCAAATGACGTCAGATTCGTCAGTTCGGAAAGCATCTCTGAAGCGTGCCGAATCGCTGTCTTAAGCTCGCTAATCCCAGTGTTCATCTGGTTGCTGATACGCGTCTTCTCTTCCGTCGGCAACTCATACTTGTCCATCAGATTATTGACGTACATACGATATGCTTTGTCGGAAGGAACTCTACCAGCCGATGCGTGAGGGTGTGTCAGAAAACCCATCTCCTCAAGATCACTCATCTCATTACGAATTGTGGCGGGGCTGACGCCCAGCTCATACCTCTTTGCAAGTGTCCTAGAGCCAACAGGCTCTGCTGTGTTGATAAAGTCGGTGACGATTGCCTGAAGAATCTTTAATTTTCTTTCAGTTAATTCCATTATTGTCACTTCCTAATTCATGATACAATTCAGAACTTTATTGAAACTATATTCTATTTATATTTCATATCAGTCAATATCAATTCAATATAAGTTAAATAAGTTCAGGTGTATCTTTTCTCTGTTAGCACTCAGTCTATGTGAGTGCTAACACCTAAATATAATTATACACTCGTAGGATTTCTTGTCAACCCCTTACATAAAATATACCCCGAATTTTGGGGTATAAACAGGTGTTTTGAAATTATATTTATTTTTCTACAATATAGGGCTAATGTCCTTGTTTGAAATCATACGAAGTACTTTTTCATCAACTCATTTAGAACTATTCCCAAATATATCTGTTATGATTTGTGCAATATTATATTTATCTGAGTTGTCAGTAATTCTATCTAAAACTAACTTAAACTTGTCTGTAAATTGTGAAGAAAATTTGGACTCAATTATTTTCGTTACCCAGTCTATATCTGCAACACTCTTTTCTCCTAAATAAATCTTTTCAAATATATATATTAGCGCTTCACCAAGAAGAGACATTATAACACCAGCAACAATTGCATTTAAAGCACTCGCAGCCAAATTAATACCAGGGATAGCTTTCAAACTACTTAATGCTGTCTTAGCAACTGTGCCAACAGTTCCAGCCTCAATAATAGAATTAAATAATTGCTTGGATTTTTCATCTCTGTTAATTTCATATATTTTTGCAAGTGCATTTATCAAAGCAGCTTCTGTTGGAGCGAGTATAATGTATCAGAAAATGGTATAGGAATTGCACCTACAACTACTCCAGCCGCAGTTGCTGCGCCAACTGTTGCTTGTGATAATGCTCGTTTTCTGTTTAATTTAAATTTGGCAATATCGTTAGCACTACCCCTAACGCCTTCTGGCATTATTTTACTTGTGATATCAATGAGCTCGGAAATCCCCTCCGGTGGTGCATATGCCGTATCATTTAACGTAAAAGTAGAAGCTACAACACACAAAACTTCGCACAAATTTTTTGAATAACTCTTTTGTTTCGCAAATGCACTATTTATCATCTTTTTATTCTGTTCTCTTTCTGGAACAGAATATGACTTTGTTATGACTACAATCACAGGAACTGACTTCCACATGGCTGTTGCTTTTGAAAGATTGTTTATGGTTTTTGGAAATAATTTTCTAGCTGTACCATCAACACAAAACCAAATAGCATTAATCCCCGTATCTTCATGGCCACTTTTCGCACTCTCTTTTGACCATTTTTTTACAGCATTGATAGCACGACGCTCTTTAAAGAAAGACGGTTCAAATCCAACGGTATCAATAATTCTAAATGGAATCGCATCCGTTTCATATAATTCTAACTCGCGAGTTGTACCTTCTGATCCCCAGTTTGTTTCTGCACAGTCTTCGCCAAGAACAGCATTAATCAATGTTGATTTGCCTACTCCTGAATTACCTATAACAAGTATATTTCCTTTGTTCATAATAGGTTGATGCCTCTTTCAAATTTCTAAATAAAACCCATCTTGTCCTTTTAACAATCCGTATTTATCAACAAATACGCTATCAATTACAGCATATATCTTCTGGAGATTATATTGATTATCAGCAAGGATTTTCTTTTCATCTAATACGATCTGAACTTTTTTCATTGGAACACCTCTCTTATTTCTATGTATTAAATGAAAATACAACTAATATAGTAAATATATCATTTTAGTACTGAAATGACAACTATAATCAGCAATCAGCACATGGTTCTCTCTTTCCCCATTCGATTCATGATATCACTTCGCCTATGATTCTAGCTTATTCATAATTAAATCGTCAGCAAGATAGTTCGGACTCCATGTGATTTAGCAACAACATATTCAGATGCTATCCTCGTATTTTCAATGTATTCCATTTGCGACCTCCGTATCTGTTCTTGGAGTGTCCAGTTTTTGTACCACCGCCAAAACGGCTCTAAAGTGATACCATCCTTATATCTCATGCGTTTTATCGCTATTTTTTGTATTAACTTCGTGCCACGTTAGAACAAATTAGAAAAAAAGCCGCCCCTGCGCAAATGTCGCAAGAACGGCTTTCAATTTTCACTTTTTTAAAATACACAAGCAACGATCGTCGAATTATGGAGTTTATTTACAAGTTCGCCATTTGCACCTACTACTGGGCAGATTTCGCCACCTGAATAGGACATCATATAAGGCAAACGATTGCCAATCAGATTTTGTGCCGTTTTCATGCCAGCATAAGCGTTGTCGCCAAGAGCGGCATATCTACTCGCGCATGGATAGGCGAGCATGCCATGTGCATTGTCAACGGATAAGACTGCATCAAAGATCAGTTCAGCACTCTCAAGCACATCTGTTGCATTGACTTCAGTCGCCCGAAGTACCGCACCGACTGAAATCTCAGAGTTCATGATGCCGTATCCCTCTTCTGTGACATTTGCAATATTTCTCATAACGGAACGTGCACCATCGTTGAAATCTATGAGAATCGGCGACAAAACGATATCAAGAGATCCCTCTTTAATCAAATCACTTTTCACCAAGAAATTCACAAATGGCTCATGATCTACCTCGTAAATGGTACGCCCTTCCGCTTTTGTCACAATGCCGCCGTTCGGATTGATGTATTGATCTGAAATGGAGGCAACTAAAAAGGTCGGATTGATGTCGCCATAGACCAAGACCAGACTCACGCGATCCCAAGAATATTCACTGCCATAAATTGTGCGATTGTGGCTAAAATCTGCCGTATGGTCAATAGAAAATGAGCCAAAAGCAGGGATGCCACCAGAGACTTTGTCCAATGCACTCACAACTTTGGCACAGTCAATATTCCAGTTGACCAATGGTGCATAGACAAAAATCATCGATGGCTTCTCTTTACGTCCAACGGAAGCCGTTCTATAAGTATCGGCAATCACAGCATCCATATTTTCCTCTGTGATGACACCACTATAGCTTGGCGAAAACTCTATTTTGTCGCTAGAAATCAGTGTGACAGAGCATGAATATATACCCATTCCTCCAGCTGAACTAGACGCAACAGAGGTGATACCAACGATTTCGCAGGGTAGCGCCTCGGCAAGGATATCTAATAATCCTCGATCAATATATTCTGAATTACACGTAATGAGGACGATTGAATGTTTCCGTTTATAGCTGTCAACTTGTAGCTGTGAAAGAATATCGTCCACGGCAGCATTTAAATTGTCCAGTTTATCCGTATACGCATTACGTACGTTTAACATAGTTGCTCCTTTTTCTTGATTAAAAATATAAATAAAAAAATTATATAGTATTTATATACCCCGAAATAGATAAATTAATCATATTGCGTAATCGATTAATGTATGAATTAAAAAAAATAAATGAGGCTACTCCAAAATCACTCGAATTTCAAGTGATTTTGGAACAGCCGTTATTGTAAGATTTTTGTAGGTTTTTGTAGGCTATCCTAGGTTTTGCAAATCTACTTCGTTTTCTGTAGGTTTTCTTAGGTTTCTATAGGTTTTCGCAGGATTCCATAAAATCCACTTAGGTTCCCGTAGGTTTCCACCAATTCCTAAAATTCTTCAACGTCCAATTCATAGTCCACATCGTCACGACCGAAACCAAATAATGAGAAAAATTCTTTTCGGTAGCCTACTAAATCTGAGATTTCTTCGATGTTGTCGCTATTTGCAGTCTTCCAAAGTGCGTCAACTTTCGCTTGGATTTCATCTTCCATCTCTAAATCGTCAATTCGGATTGGATTATTCAAATCGCGTACATCGTTGATATCGCTGTAAAGCTTATCGTGGAAGAGTCTTAACATCTGATCCAATGTATCTTCATGACTGCCGTCCTCTTTCATCACTTTATATAGTAGTGAAATATATAACGGAACGACTGGAATTGCCGCAGATGACTGCGTTACAAGCGCTTTATTGACAGAGACAAACGCCCTGCCTCCTTTTTTAGATAATTCATCATTGAGTAACTCACTCGTCGCGAGGAGATGATTCTTAGCCAAACCAATTGTACCATCTTTGTAGATTGCATGCGTGATTTCTGGTCCAATATAAGAGTAGGCAACGGTGATGACATCATCGCTTAACAAATCCGCACCGAGTAAGGCATCAATCCAAAGTTTCCAGTCTTCACCGCCCATAACTTTAATGGTGGCATCCACTTCCTCCCCCGCGGCAGGTTCAATTGTGACATCTGTGACGACGCCAGAATGGAAGTCGACAGTCTTATTTGTATAAGCTTCGCCGACAGGTTTGATGACAGAGCTATATAATTCTCCATCTTTAGGATCTTTGCGCTTTGGTGAAGCGAGGCTATATACAACCAAATCGATCTTCTCGCCAGGATATGCTTTGTTCCAAGCTTTGATGACCTCTGCCTTCATCTCGTCTGAAAAGGCATCGCCATTGAGCGACACATCGTTCAACCCATGAAGTTTTGCCAATTTTGTAACGGCAGCATCATTGTAATACCCTGTCGTAGCGGTCCTCTTCCCAGTGGAAGGTCTTTCAAAAGCAACACTCATCGTATTGGCTTTGGCTGCAAATGTCGCAGTAATTCTTGACGCAAGTCCGTAGCCAGTCGAACCACCGAGCACGAGTACATTCTTTGGCGCATTGTCCTCATCAAGTGGCTTTGAAGTTGCAAGCTTTGCAAAATCTTCGACATTTTTGTAACACCCCTCTGGGTGTGCAGTAAGGCAGATAAATCCTTTATATTTTGGTTTTATAATCATAAATTTCTCCTGTATTCTGTTAGCAACAAACAACTTATATTATATATCATTATATCATAAATCTGTAAGATTTCTGATATAATCAGCCATGTCACGAAGTGACGGCATATAAATTTATAATAATCGTGAAACGATTGTTATATCATAAATCTGTAAGATTTCTGATATAATCAGCCATGTCACGGAGTGACGGCATATAAATTATAATAATCGTGAAACGATTGTTATATCACAATTACAGAGGACAAAAGAAGAGATACCCCCAATGTCTGAGTATCTCTTCTTTTCTAAATATACATTTTTCACTATTTTTCACTAACAAGGCATGTCTGTTATTTCTTTCTATATTTCATCAAGTCAATCGCAACAGCGACAGCGATAATCGCACCTTTGATGACCTGCTGCCACATCGGACTGACGGCGATAAATTGCAGTCCATATTGAATGACTGTAAAGATGAGTACACCTGTGACAATGCCGCTTACTTTACCAACACCACCGTTGAGGGATACACCACCGACGACGCAGGCTGCAATCGCATCAAGTTCGTAACCGTTGCCGTAGTTATTGGTTGCACCAGCGGTTCTTGCTGCTTCAAGGACACCAGCCAAACCATAGAGTACAGATGCGAGGATAAAGATGCACATGATTGTCTTAAATACATTGACACCCGATACAACGGCGGCTTCTCTGTTACCACCGATTGCATAGACATTTTTACCAAAGACCGTTTTATTCAGCACAAACCAGATGATTACGGTGACAACAAGTGCAATTGGAACGAGAATCGATATGCCCGAAAAACCTCCAATCTGAAGAATCTTCGTCTGACCGAGTGCAACAAAATCTGGACGGATACCACCAATTGGCTGTGATTTATTTGGAGGCATATCAAAATACAATGAGGTCGCACCATATACGATAACTTGTACCGCCAATGTCGCAATGAATGGATGCATACCAAACCTTGCAACGAGGAATCCATTTAAGACACCGAAGATTGCGCACGCCACGACAGCGAGTAGAATCGGTAGGATAATTGGAAGTGCTGGGATATCTGGGAAGAATCTGTTTGCATATCCAGCAGTCTGAAGCATGGATGTCGAGATAACTGCTGCGAGTCCAACCATACGACCTGCAGACAAGTCCGTACCTGCAATGAGCAATGTAAAACATATACCCAGTGCGACAATCATCTTCGTTGAAGACATCGTCAAGATATCAAGTAGTACATTCAGCTGCATGAATCTTGGTTGGATAATCATGATGACAACAACCATCATGAGTAGCGCAATGATAATCGCATTGTTCATGATAAATCCAGAAGTTGTCTTCTTTGTAAATTCTACAACTTGGTCGCTGCTTTTTTTGGAAAATGCTTGATTTGCACCGTAGGCAAGAAGTCCAACACCTACAATTCCAACATATAGTGCTAAATCATAAAAGATGCTTGGTGGTAATGCGAACCAAAGAATTACAGCAAGCGCTGTAATCACACCACCAATAATCATCAACGTACGTCCAAAATTCTTTCGTGGTATGACGCGCTCTGCTATTACTGCTGCACTCATTTCACTACCTCACTTTCATCTATTTCATCCTCAGCCTTCTCCACAAAATGCGTCGCATAATTCATAACACTTACTGAATCTGCATCAATAGCATCTAGCGTGCCTGTCACTCTTCCCTCTGCCATAACCATGATTCGATCGGACATGCCGAGCAATTCTGGCATTTCCGAACTAATCATAATAATTGCTTTGCCCTCTTCGGCAAGCTTGTGCATAATCGTGTAGATTTCGTACTTCGCGCCGACATCAATTCCGCGCGTTGGTTCATCGAGAATCAAAATCTCTGGATTTGTAAGCAGCCATCTTGCAAGCAATACTTTTTGTTGATTGCCGCCTGATAGATTTTCAATGAGTTCCATCATGCTTGGCGTCTTCGTCTTCAATTCTTCGTTGGATTTTTTTGCGGCTTTCCAGCGTTCGTTTTCTTTGAGCACACCGCCTTTTGCATAGGCTCTTTGATTGGCGATGACCGTATTGTCAAGGACAGACAGGATTCCGAAGATACCCGTTGCACGTCGTTCTTCCGTGAGTAGCGCAATCTTTGCTTCAATTGCGTCCGGCGGAGATTTAATCTTGATTGGCTTGCCATTCATCTCAACCGTTCCAGACTCGATGGAACGAAGTCCAAATATAGCCTCAACAAGCTCTGTACGCTGTGCACCAACCAGTCCGCCGATACCAAGAATCTCTCCTTTTTTCAATTCAAAATTGACATGTCTGAAAGATTTCGGATTGGTTGACGTATAGTCTGTGACTTTTAGAATTGGTATATCCTGTGGTGTATAATGCTTTTCAGGGAAACGATTCGTCATATCTCGACCGACCATGCGCTTGATGATTAAGTCTGTCGTCAAATCCTTCGCATCCCAAGTTCCGACATATTTTCCATCTCGCATGATGGTTACTTCGTCGGAAATTTTTAGTATTTCTTCCATTTTATGTGATATATATATAATGGCACAGCCTTTATCTTGTAGTTGTCTAATAATCTTGAATAGGTGCTGTGTTTCATTCTCAGTCAATGATGATGTAGGCTCGTCCATGATGATAATCTTTGAATTGTAGCTTACCGCTTTCGCAATTTCCACAAGCTGCAACGTCGATGCGGATAATTTTCCAGCATCAATCTCTGGATTAACATCAAGATCTACCTCTTTAAATAATTCTTTTGTCTTTTGGTACATCGTCTTCTTATCGACGGCAATGCCTCTCATAGGAAAACGACCTAGCCAGATATTTTCCATGACAGGTCTAAATCTTATTGGGTGTAATTCCTGATGGATCATTGAGATTCCGAGATCAAGTGCCTGTTTCGAATTCATAATCTCAAGTTTTTCACCATCAAGTATAATCTCGCCAGCATCTTCATGATAGATGCCGAAAAGACATTTCATTAAGGTCGATTTTCCTGCGCCATTTTCACCCATCAGCGCATGAACACTCCCTTTTCGTACAGTCAATTGGACGTCATCCAGTGCCTTTACGCCCGGGAATTCTTTGGTGATGTGCTTCATCTCCAATATGACATCGCTCATTTGCTCTTCCCCTCTTATAATATGCAGGTGAGACCATGCCCCACCTGCACTCAACGAACACACAATGTTTATCAAATTTTATTTCAAGTAATCTTCGTAGTTGTCAATCGTAACCTTAACATAATCGATCCAGATGTACTTGCCGTCTGTCACTGGGTAGCCAACGTTCTCTTCTGTGATATCTTTGTCATTCATAGCTGCAACTGCAACATTGATCGTCGCTTTTCCCTGTCCATCTGCATCATTAAGCACGGTTCCAAGCAAAGAACCATCCTTCATTGCTTCTAGCGCAGGAGCAGTAGCATCAACACCTACAACTGGGATATATTTCGCAGCATCGCCTGTATTATATCCTTCTGATTTGAGGGCTTCGATTGCACCAAGAGCCATGTCGTCATTGTTTGCAAGAACTGCTTCGATCTTGTCAAGACCTTGACCTGTGATAAAGGACTTCATAAGATCCGTTGCTTTTGCCTTATCCCACATTGCAGTATCGGCAGCGAGTTGCTCTGTCTTGAATCCATCTGCCTCAATCTGCTTGATTGAATACTCTGTTCTGAGTGTTGCATCCTGATGTCCTGGCTCGCCCTGAAGCATTACATATTGGATGACGCCGTCGCCATTTTTATCAGCTTCTGGATGTGCTTTGAAATAATCAGAGATAATCTGACCGGACATCTCACCTGATTGCTCTGCCTTTGCACCTACATACCAAACCTTGTCATAGCTGTCCATATCAGCAGCTTCTGGCTCTCTGTTTAGGAATACAATTGGCAATTCCTTTGCTTTTGCTTTCTCGATGATTGGACCTGCAGCCGTACGGTCAACCGCATTGATTGCAAGTGCGCCAACGCCCTTTGTGATAAAAGTATCAACTTGCTCGTTTTGTGTTGGTTGCTTATTCTGTGAATCCACGAGTTCTAGCTTTACGCCTTCGGACTTCGCTTGATCTGTCATTGCGGTACGCACACCCGTCATGAATGTATCATCAAACTTGTAAATTGCAGAACCGATGAGTTGCTCGCCGCCTTTATCCTTGCTATCCCCACTATCTGATGAAGACTCGCCACCTCTGCTGCATCCAGCAAATGCTGAAAGTGCAAGCACTGCTACTAATCCAAGTGCCAATAATTTCTTTTTCATTGTACTTCCTCCGTATCCTTACCTACTTTTTCCGATGCAAATGTCACCAGAAACGAATTTGAACATGGGCATAGTATATTTCGTTCGCAAAAAAATAGACATGCAAAATTTTTCACATGTCCATCGATTTTTTTCGATATTTTCATATTCAACTCCACTGGTTCCTTGCCACACTTCGTTAGCAGTACATTTCGTAGCGAAATCGTACTAACTTTTCTTGACCGTCTGATAACTGACCCAGACGTATCGTCCCTCTAGCTCTGGGACTTCGAGATTCAGCGGAAGATCTTTGGCTGAGGCATAAGCCAGATTCAAAATCGCCTTTGCTTGAATCACAGCATCATTGCGCACGGTTCCGAGCATGAGTCCTTTATTGACTGCGTCAAGTCCCGCTTTTGTACCATCAATGCCAACGACTGTTGGTAAGGCATATTCTGGTCGCTCCTCATAGGCTGCGATTGCACCCAAAGCCATCTCATCGTTGTTGGCAATCACGAGTTCGACCTGATCCCCAAATTCAGTAATCCACTGTGCTGTAAAATCCTTTGCTTGTGGGCGCATCCAATTTGCGAC
>JAISJM010000013.1 GCA_031261525.1 Eubacteriales Family XIII. Incertae Sedis bacterium | reverse complement strand
ATTTGCATTGTATTTGAAATTTGATTTTGAATTTCTAATGAAGGTACTGGAATATTGACAATGCTAAGATTAGATTTGGAAATCCCAAGCACCTTTGCGCCGGATGCTAATATCTTAATCTGTTTTCTGACGACAGGAGATGCCATCATGTATCCGCAATAACCACTTGCAAACAGTCCTTTGTGAGGGCGAGCCAATATTGTATGCAACCCACATACTAGAGGTGACCTCACATTCTTTAGTTCAATTGCTTTACCGACATCATCATAATCTTCACTGGCATCTGCCACTACAATATCGCCATCTTTACATAAGTAATCGCCAGTATTGTATTTGTCAATATCAAGTTGATGAAATATTGCCGGAATGCTCTGAGTTTGGCAGTCCAGTAATGTTGGGAATAGCATATGGATATCACCATAATGAATGTTTTGAAGCGATCCGACAGACTGCAAGTTTTCTCTTGAAAGACTATTCGTCGAAAGATAAGAAACACATTCGCCAAATAATTTTTTTTCGCCATCCTCAACTTTTTCAAGTGCAAAAAGCCTTGCCAACATTCCTGCACGATTATCCTTTAGGAGTTCAACTTTGCGCCGTTGGAGGGCGATTTTTTTATCTAAAACCGCGAATAATTTTGCGATTTTCTTTTGTTCACCAATAGTGGGCGCAATGACACATACTTTTTTCAGATCTGAATTGTGAAGATGGACTATAGATTTCCCTTGTGCTCTTTTCGATAATTCTTTCTGCTGCTTGCCATTCGATATTGTCAGTGCCAAGAAGATAGGCTCAATACTATTATCTGGTACAACAATATTTAAATCGCCGCCCAATAATATCCCAGATTTATCGACAACCGAAGCCCTAGAAATATCCTCGGCAGACTCCCCTGATGCGGGGATAATTACTTCATGCCCTACGCTAATTACCGAATTATCTTTTTTAATAACATAGGTGTCTACGGCAGAAATTACAGTTTCATATTTCGTATATAACCGACCATACAAAATTACAGGGACGCCAGACTCAACCAAATCATTCTTTGAATAGCCATTCCCTTTTGAGAACGTAGCTATTTCTTCTAAATTGAATGAGTTCCATTCATCGCTGAATTCAAAAAATCTAAGTTTTGGAACAGCCACGCACATACTCCCTAAGTAGCTCGCTATATTACTTGCGAGCTATTGGGAGATTAAGGTCGCCACGGATAATTAATATGCGTGCAATATCGCACGATTGATTATTGAAAGGCGGTACAAAATGGACGAGAAAATTATTTACAAAGATTGGATTATTGCATGGCTAAAGAGCAGAGAGGGATTTGTCAAGGATGCAACATATGGGAATTACTCAATGGCTATCATCAATCACATCATTCCACGATTGGGAGATTTTGCGGTTGACGAAATATCTGAATCTATCGTGCAGTCAACAATTATGGATCTCTTGGATTCTGGACGCATAGATCGTGACGGTGGTTTGTCTCGCAAAACAGTCAAAGATATTCTGATGATAATTAAATTGAGCCTTCGGGCGGCATGGAAGAAGCACGATCTTCCATTTGTTGATCTCAACATTGTATTCCCAAAGTCTGAGCGAATCGAGAAATTGAAAGTCCTCTCCCCTGAGAATCAGCAGCAACTTATCCAAGCATCGCTCTTAGATTTGAATGTGCGGAATGCCGGAATCTTGCTCGCTCTATATACAGGTCTACGTATTGGTGAAATTTGTTCGCTACAGTGGAAGGACATTAATATTGAGGAAAGAAAACTCAAGGTCACGAAAACAATACAGCGTGTGTATTTCAAAGGTGTTGATGGAACAAACACCACAAGAGTGATTATCTCAACGCCGAAAACCTATGCTTCAATACGGGAAGTTCCACTATCTACATTCATCATTCCTGTTCTAAAGAAAATTAAATCGGAGAATCCGGAAGTGTACGTCATTACCGGCGATGAAACATATTTGGAGCCACGGACTTATCGTAGCTACTATGATCGCTTCCTCAAAAGAATAGGTGTCCCGCATATTAATTTTCATGGACTCCGACATACATTTGCAACACGCTTGATTGAAGCCGGTGCAGATGTGAAAACGGTAAGCGAATTGCTTGGTCACGCATCGGTTAATTTGACGCTCAATCTCTATGTCCATCCGCAAATGGAACAGAAACGAAAATGTGTTGAACTTATTCAGCACTTCTATTTGTAAGCCTCGAATGATATAATGGATTATCCTTTAGCAAAAAACTTAGGGATAATCCATTAATTATAGTATGTTGAAATTACAGAGCTTAGGCAATTCAACAGTTGAATTGGCGAGCTAAAAAAGGATTATTGAAGGAACAAGTTGAAACTGTAGCATTCAATCCAAACTCGCATAGAATTTATATTGGTGATGTGCTCGCCGAGAGAAGTGAGCGCACAAATGCAGATGCAGAGTTGCTTTCGGTAACGATGAATGATGGTGTCGTGAAGCGTAGTGCCATCGAGGGCAAAGACAATTCAAGCGAAGACAAATCAAATTACAAATACGTGCATACTGGTGATGTGGTCTACAATTCGATGCGTATGTGGCAGGGCGCAAATGGAGTCTCGGCGTTCGACGGAATAGTCAGCCCTGCATACACTGTGCTATTTTCGAAAAGTGAACTTGATATTGATTGGATTGGATTACTATTCAAGACAGGGCATATGATAAGTGAATTTCGCAAAAACTCACAAGGATTGACTTCTGATACATGGAATTTGAAGTACCCTCAAATAGCAACCATACGCTTTTCACTGCCGGGTCTCCCCGAACAAACAAAGGCAGTTAGGTTGATAACTAAACTGTCGCAGCATATTAATGTTGCAGAAATGGGATTAAATAAATTGCTACTCTATAAGCAAGGGCTACTTCAGCAGATGTTCGTCTAGAACTCCTCCAGTCCAAGTTCACGCAGATACGCGTTGAGTTCTTTATCGACCTCTACCATTTCTGCATCAAGATCCTTGATCTCTTTCATCACAGCACTGATGTCGATGGGTTCTTCTTCCTCGAAGGTGTCAACATAGCGAGGGATATTGAGGTTGTAGTCGTTTTCTTTAATCTCATCCATACTCGCAATATGTGAGTACTTTTCAGTCTCCTTGCGATTGCTGTAATGCTCGATGATTTTTTCTACATCTTCTTCACGCAAGATGTTTTGATTCTTTCCTTTTTCGTAGTCCTGCGAAGCGTCGATAAAAAGGATATTGTCCGGATTCTCTCTCTGCTTTTTATAGACGAGGATGACCGTCGGAATTGATGTGCCAAAGAAAATGTTTGCCGGAAGTCCAATAACCGCATCTAAGCAGTTCTTGTTCTTTATCAGGTATTCACGGATTTTACCCTCAGCAGCACCACGGAATAGGACACCGTGCGGCAAGACGACAGCCATTGTTCCGTTTTCGTCTAGATGGTATAGCATATCGAGGACAAAGGCATAGTCAGCTTTAGACTTCGGTGCCAACACTCCGGTAGCTGAAAATCTATCATCATCCAAAAATTTGGAGTCGGCACTCCAGTTTGCGGAATACGGCGGATTTGCGACAACCGCACTGAATGTTTCATGACCAAAATGTGGATTTTCAAGTGTATCATCATTGACTATATAAAAATCCTGATATGAAACATCATGAAGAAGCATATTCATTCGAGCCAAGTTGAAAGTTGTAGAAGTCAACTCCTGTCCATAGAACTTTCTTATATTTGCTTCATGAGAAACACGCAAGAGCAGCGATCCTGATCCACAACACGGGTCATACACACTAAGCAAATCTTTCTTTCCAAGTGTTACAACACGAGCGAGGATTTTAGATACTTGCTGCGGTGTATAGAACTCTCCTGCTTTCTTGCCGGCAGATGCCGCAAACATACCAATCATATATTCGTATGCGTCACCGAGGACATCAATTTCAGAGTTCTCATACTGGAAATTGATGTCATCAATATTCAGCATTACTTTGGCGATGAGCTTAGACCTACTTTTAACGTCGCGACCAAGTTTGAGTGACGTCAAATCCATATCGTCAAATAGTCCCTCGAAGTCATCTTGACTTTCTGCTCCCAATGCTGATTCAGTAACAGCATTAATAGCTTTCTGTAAATCTTCAACATCAAACGTATCATCGTTGATTTTCTTTATTAACGTCGAAAATAGAAATTCAGGGTCAATGACGAAACCAAGTTGGCTAATCGTCTCTTGAGCCAAACCCTCTCTATAATCTTCAATTTCCCACGCAGAGACGTAGTCATGCTCATCATCTTCAAGTAACTTTGAAACGGAACGCTCAACCTTTTCTGATAAATATCTAAAGAAGATTAGACCCAGAATATAGCTCTTAAATTCGCTCGCGTCCATCGTACCACGGAGGTCATTTGCCATCTTCCACAGCCTCCCGTGGAGTTCTGCTTGCTGTGTTTTTTGTGTTTCGCTGACTGTTGCCATTAGATTCTCCTTACTGGTAGCGTTCTACATTTTCTTTGATAAATTCTACGATTTCATTTGTTAGGCGACGTTTTTCAAGAAATGGTTTCTTGATTGCAGCACTTACGTCTTCACGATGAACAAGACCTGTAAACTCAAAGTCGGCGATAAGATGCTTTACAAAGTCCGAATTCAAATCATTCTTGCTTGAAAAATCCTCTATCTCCTGATCTCGCTCTTTGTTCTCGTATCCGATATATGCTTCGTCAATAGAGTCATCCTTGTTGAGCGTTGGAATGACATCCGAGAGGAAACGCTTGAGCAGGTCAATCTTCTTCCTGAGTTCAAGACTATCGGAACGATCAAGTTCTGAACGAATATGATTGACATCTCGTATTGTCTGATCTCCATCCTCAAGATCGATATTGCGGATAAGGTTCATTATATACGAAACATTAATCCTATCTGTCGCAATCATTTCAATTCCAAAATCAATATCATCAAGCACGGAAACTTTTTCTTCATTCTTTCGTACTGCTTCGTAAATCCCAAGGTATTTGCTCTTGAAGTCCTGATATTCTTGCTCCGAAATACCCAGTTCGGATTCATCGAATTCAAACTCAGTAAAGGTATTGAGGACTAACAGGAGTTTAGAAAGATCTCTGAATTTGATAATGAATTTCAGCTTGTCTTCTTCGCTTTCCAACTTATCAACATCTGCCGGTGAAATTGCAATGCCCAGCATTTCACCAAGCGCACGTTTAAATTCTGTGAGATAGTAGTTGTAGTCGCGTAGCAATACATCATCAGTCTTGTCTGTCCTCGAGAAAAGCCGCACTGCTTCATCCGTATTTTTCTTTAGATTGCGATAGCAGACTATATTTCCGAAAGGCTTTGTTGATTTTTCGACTCGATTTGTTCGTGAAAATGCTTGTATTAGGTCGTGATATTTCAGGTTCTTATCAACGTATAAAGTGTTAAGTGGTTTGCTATCAAAGCCAGTCAAATACATATTGACGACTATCAGGATATCAATCTGCGCCGTTTTCACTCGCTTTGACACATCCTTGTTGTAAGCGGCGTAGGTATCCGTGGAAAATGATGTCCCGAATTCTTTATTGTAATCTTTAATGATGCGATCCAATGTGTCACGAGAATGCTCGTCTTTATCCTCGAAGTCCTCATTGGCACCAAATGA
>JAISJM010000159.1 GCA_031261525.1 Eubacteriales Family XIII. Incertae Sedis bacterium | reverse complement strand
TTTTGGATATATTGGATTTAATGCCAGAAGCTTCTAATTCAAACGGTGCATCCTGTTTATCTTTCGTTTTTTCAGCAGTTCCAACAGAGTCGGTAATTCCTGTAGCATAAGCCGAATCAACAGTATCACCAGTCGCATCCTGCTTATCTTTCACTCTTTCAATAGTTCCAACAGAGTCGGTAATTTCTGTAACATAAGCCGAATCAACAGTATCAACAGTATCAACAGTTGCATCTATATCACCATCCATACCAGGTGATACCAATATATCGATAACCTCACCTTGTCTAAGATGTAGATTTTCCTGCTTCTCCAGTACTTCTTTCATCGCAATATGATAAGCGTCTTTGTCGGCTTGCGCCCGAGGACTATGCACTGCAGGTCCTTTCGAAAAATTCAGCATCTTTGCCTGAATCATTGTCTTATCAATATTGATGCCCATCTCTCCGCCAAGTGCATCAATCTCACGAACAAGCTGCCCCTTACCGGTCCCCCCAATAGATGGATTACATGGCATCATTGCAACAGATTCAAGCGTGATACAAAGGACTAAAGTTTTTAGACCCATACGCGCAGAAGCAAGAGCCGCTTCACAACCAGCATGTCCAGCTCCAACCACAATCACATCATATTCACCAAGAACTTTATCATGATCATACCCAATGGCAGTTCTATATTTTTCTGACATCCATTTCTCCCAACACAAAAAGATATGCGATTATTATTCATATCTAGAATTATATTTATAATGCAACCATGATGAATCAACGATACATAAACGCTAAAGATTCACCCATTTATTTTCCGATACAAAACCGCGAAAATACTTCATCAAGTATATCTTCCGTAACGCTATCCCCAATAATTAAACCCAATTCCTCATATGCCGTCTGCAAATTCATCTGCACAAAGTCCAAACCATCAAAACTTTCATCATCTAAGACATGTAACGCTTCGTCAATTTCAACAATGGCACGATTTACAGATGCCACATGGCGTGCATTTGTCAGAAGCACAGAATTGCGTTGTGTAAGCTCACCGAGACCAACCAACTCTTCTATTTTATCCTCAAATTCAGATAAACCCGCGCCCCGTAGTGCAGAAATTGCCAAGACATCGCCCTGTTCTATTTGCGGATACATCTTCAAGACAGCTTGAATTGCACGCTCTACTCTATCATAATTGGAGTTGGTATCAATATCGGAATCGGAATCATTATTATTGCTTTTGTCATTCGCGTTATCGTTAGTTTTATCATTAGTCTTGTCGTAACGTTTGTCATTAGTTTCGTCGCTACTTTTATCGTACCTTTTGTCGTTTGCGTTATCGTTAGCATTATCATTAGTCTTGTCGTAACGTTTGTCATTAGTTTCGTCAGTATTTTTGTCGTACCTTTTGTCATTTGCGTTATCGTTAGTTTTCTCATTAGTTTCGTCGCTACTTTTGTCGTAACTTTTGTCATTGGCATTATCTTTTTCAAGATTACTCTCTTCGTCATGCGCATAACCAATTGATTCCGCAACACCATCACCCTGTTCAAGTAAATCAACCTTATTGAGCAACACCACAATCTTAGCATCACTTGGCGCATTTTCAATCACACGAGACGCAATATATAAATCACTATCTGAAACAGATGAAACAGATGAAACAGATGAAACATCTTTTACATTGGTAAAAACATCTCCAGATTCAAACCATTCGCATGAATTTTCTTCTGTATCCTCCGATATTTCTTCTTGTATATGCAATTCTCCTGAATTATTTACGGACTCTTGAAGCGATAATTTCTCCTTTTCGCTCTCTAAAACATCAGCGAATCGTGCAATATCCAACTCGGTCACATCCATAATATGCAAAATCATATCCGCCGTCTTGATGGAATCAATCGCTTTGTCAATTCCAATCAACTCAATTTCATCCCCTGTCGATCGAATGCCGGCTGTATCTCGCAACACAACGGGGAGACCACGTATATCTAAGTATTCTTCAATGACATCTCTGGTAGTTCCTGCAATATCTGTAACTATTGCCCTTGATTCTTTCAGCAAAGCATTAAGTAGTGATGATTTTCCGACATTCGGTTTTCCTACAATGGCAACATTGATGCCATCACGAATCATGCGCGCCGACGACGCACCCTCTGATAATTTTTCAAGCAGAGATTTAATCTCGCAAATGTCGCCATTTACGCCACTGACAACTTCATTTGCACCATCCAAATCTGGATAATCCAAGTTCACAAGCACTGTGGACAAAACGTGAGCAATCGAATCGCGAACCTTTGATATCGATTCACTGAGTAATCCTTCATGCTGACGATAAGCATTATCGAAAGATACTTCTGTCTTCGCCTTAATCAAATCGATAACAGCATCAGCCTGTGTCAAATCAATGCGTCCATTTAAAAAGGCTAGTTTGGTAAACTCACCCTTTTCTGCCAACCTCGCACCATGCCGTATGCAAAGTTCCAGTGTACGCTTTAAAGGAACAACGCCACCATGCGTATAAATTTCAACGACATCCTCGCCCGTATAAGACCTCGGACCCCGCATGACACAAGCCATAACTTCATCAATAATGGTCGGAGCTACGTCGATGGAATTTGTCATTCCTGTGAAGACAGGAATCTCACCTGCATCTACGTTGTCTGTCATCTCAACGAAATCAGAAATGACATCCGTAACGGCATCAACATCCACAATATGACCATACATGAGATAGCGATTTTCATACTTCGCCCAGTAGATTTCATTACAATCTACTTCGCCCTGCGGGCTTGTATCTTGTGGAGTCCTCGAGGGGAACCTACCAGACGCTCGCTCGCGAGCGTGGTTAGGTTCGCCACGCGAAGAAGGAGACTCTTCGGAAGGACGTCTAAATATCCTTCTAAGAATCTCCTCACTATTTGGACCGCTGAGCTTCACGATACCGATACCGCCCTCGCCGAATGCTGTAGCAATTGCAACGATGGTTTCACTCATTAGTAACGCTTCTTTTCTATAATCACTCGTCTGTAAGGTTCTTCCCCTTCACTGCGAGTTGATATACCGTTTTTAGACTGAAGTGCTGCGTGAATCACCTTGCGCTCGTATGGATTCATTGGCTCAAGTTTTACACTTCTTCCTGTCTTAAGTACCTTTGTGCTGAGTCGATAAGCAAGACTTTCGAGCGTCTTCTCACGTCTTGAACGATATCCTTCAACGTCAATGACAACTCTCTGGTACTCATCTGTGCCTTTATTTACTACCAAATTTGTAAGATACTGTATAGAATCGAGTGTCTGTCCGCGCTTACCAATTACAGTCTTCGCATCCTTACCCTCTACTTCTATAAATACATATTCTTCGCCTTGATAAATCTTTGCTGTAACGGAAAGTCCCATTTTCTCAATGATTGTCTGGAAAAATGTCAACGCAGCATGACCATCTAAAGGTACAAGATTGGACTTATCTGTAGAATAAACACTCTCTACTTTTTCGAGAAGCTTTTCAGCTTTCTCTTCATAATTCGTATCATTTGCAGCTGGGTTTGTTACACGTTCTACAAATTTTTCTACCTTTTTTTCCTGTCTCTCTTCATGACGGACTTCTCTTTCAACCTTGCGGTCTGTAGAATAATCCACTTTTTTCTTACGAAGATCTCTAGGTTTGTAAGCATCTGCTGGACTTACTGCTGCAGCTTCTGCAGTAGTAGTAGTAGCAACCTCTGCAGCCGCTTTATCTTCTGCTTTCTTTGCCGCTTTTGCAGCAGTTCTGATCTCAGCGATTTCTTCATCGCTTTTCTTCTCTACACGTACCTTCGCATATGCAGTACCAAGTCCAAGAAAAGCCTTTTTCTGTTCTAGCACAGTTACTTTTGCCTCATCCTCTGTGATTCCGAGGTCGGCAATCGCAAGTTTTACGGCTTCGTCAACGTCCTTGCCGGTCTTTTCTGAATAATCCATATTGCCTCCTATAGTTTTGGAGCGTCCGCTTCGGACATGCTCTTAACTGGTTTTTTCTTCTTTGCAGGCACACCCTTCTTTGTATAGTTTTTCTTCATAAGCTGCAACACATTGAACTGTATTACTGTTGCAATATTACCGATGAACCAGTAAAGCGTCAGTCCCGCTGGGAATGAACGACCCATATATACAATCATAATTGGGAAGACAAATTTCATCGTCTTCATCATTGGAGCCATCTGATTGTTCGTCGGATCTTGATTCGTCTGCGCTTGTGTCAGTGAAAAACTGATAAATGTCGTAATACCCGACAAAATTGGAAGAATCCATAAATCAGGCTGTGATAAATCAGGAATCCACAAGAATTTCTCATGAACAGCCATAATCATATCGAGATGCTTGCCTGTTAGATATGCATTTGGGTCTCGCAAAAGTGAATAAAGCGCCATAATAATTGGCATCTGAATAACCATTGGCAAACAACCGAGCATCGGATTAAAATTCTCTTCCTTGTAAAGCTCCATCATCTGCTTATTCAGTTCTTCTTTATCATTTGCATACTTTTTTTGGAGTGCCTGTATCTTTGGCTGAACCGACTGCATCGTCACTTGGTGCTTCGTCTGGCTGGCATAAAGAGGAAAAAGACAAAGTCTTACAAACAGCGTAAATACAATGATTGTTAGACCATAGTTCTCAATAAATCCATACATTAAAAGCAAAAGCTGACTCAGTGGTCCCGCGATTACACCTAAAATTTTAGTCAAAATAATCTCTCCATTACTTCAGTGGGTCGTAACCACCTTTACAAAAAGGATTGCATCTAAGTATCCGCCAGATACCTTTCGCCATTCCTTTAAAAAACCCGTACTTGTCTAAAGCTTGTATAAAATACTGACTACATGTAGGATAAAAACGACAATTTTGCCCGAGAAATGGCGAAATAAACCGCTGATATCCTCGAATCAATTTAATCATCAACCATTTCATGATGCCAACCTTTTGTCACTATAAAATGACACATTTGTGCAAATGTCGCAACTTATCAGACACTCACTTCGTTCGCGTGATAAGGTCTGCCCGGTAGATTCCTTTGCAGCTAAAGCTGCGGAATCCTCAAGGGCGACTTATCAGACACTCACTTCGTTCGTGTGATAAGGTCTGCCTTTCGGAGTGTCCCGTATAATGTTCTTGACACTTCTTGCATCTTTGCACCTTCAATCGTATTTCTTGCAATAAATATATAGTCATAACCTGATTTTAGTTGGATACCAAAACCAGTACGATAAGCCTCTTTCATGAGTCTCCTCGCACGATTACGTTTTACCGCATTGCCAACTTTTTTGCTAGCCAAAAACCCTCGCCTACTAAAAGCTAAGCCATTTCTCTTATAAAAAACGACTACATACTTACCGCCGATTGATTTTCCTCTATTATAGACAAGTGAAAAATTTTGTGCTCCTCTGAGCACATCGGGTTTAAGCATTTAGGTTACGCAGTGAGAGACTTTCTGCCTCTTGCCCTTCTCTTCTTTAGGATATTTCTACCTTGCTTTGTCTTCATTCTTTTTCTGAAACCGTGCTCTTTCTTTCTTTGTCTCTTTTTTGGTTGGTAGGTCATCTTCATAATAATATCTCCTTATATAAATATAAATAATTGCTGTGACATTTTTTTCGCTTCTGAATTTAAATGCGAACCTGACACATGCTCATGCCCAAAAGTGGACAGACTTCATAATTATACACCAGATATTGCAATCTTACAACTGCCAAATCAGAATGAGTCACTTGCAAACGACACATAGCGACGTTACGATACCAATTATACGCAATGCATCTACTCTTTTTGATATTTTTCATTATTATTCGCCATATGAATGAAAAATTGGATATCCACAGGCAGATCTCCTGTGAATAAATTTTCGTTTCCCTGTTGACAAGTATCATGTGCAAAAAGTGAATCATTTTTGTCCACAGCCTGTGGATAAACCTGTTGATAGTTCATAAATAGCCTTTTTTGCTGTGGAGATATCTGTGATTCGCTTCGTGGATAATTTTTCGAACACAAACAACAATATCTTGTGGATAATAATAATAAGCATGACATTTTTTGGAATTATCCACAGAGTTATACAATCCTGTGGATAACTCCTCACATTTTCACTCTAGTTTTCACTTGTTACTTTATTCGTTTGCTTGTATGATATTATATACAAAGTTCAATCTAACCGAGAATGAGCTACAAAAAGAAGAAGAATAGAAAGTAGTTAAAATGAACTCGAAAGACCTTGAAAAAAAATGGGATATTGCAAAATCACTGATTGCTGAAGTGCTTGAAGAACTCATATTCAACACCTATGTCAAAAATCTAAAAGCCGTCGTGTTAGACAAAAAAAATAACACACTGATTCTTACGCACACAAATCCAATGGCTAAGGATATTATCTATAAAAGATATAAGTCAATCATTGAAGAAAAGGTCAATGAAGTTTTTAAAGAGGATAGCAATAATACTGGCAATCTTAAAATCATCGTAATCCTCCCAGATGAAGTTGAAAAATACAAAGAAGAACTCGGTCCAAGAGACGGTAAGAGAATTGACAAAATTGTTAAGAAATCCCTCTTTGAAGGCGAAGATAAACTACTAAATCCAAGATACAATTTCAAAACTTTCGTCATCGGGCCCAACAATGAATTTGCGCATGCCGCAGCACTCGCGGTTGCAGATGCACCTGGCGAAGCTTATAATCCACTCTTTATTTACGGTGGAAGTGGACTAGGTAAGACCCATTTGATGAATGCCATCGGCCACAGAATTGTTGATAATAACCCAGAATTACGAGTTCTCTATGTCAGCTCCGAACAATTCACAAATGAATTCATTCAAGCAACACAGACAAATAAAATGAATGAATTCAAAATCAAATATAGAAATATCGACGTACTCATGATTGATGATATCCAGTTCATCGTCGCAAAAGATAGAACCGTTGAAGAAGTTTTCTATACATACAATACGCTCTATGATATGGGCAAGCAGATTGTATTTTCATCCGATCGTCCTCCTGCGGATATGCTCGGGCTTGACGACAGATTGAAAAGCCGCCTCGCTTCAGGTCTTACCGTCGACATCAAAATTCCTGACTACGAGACGAAAGTTGCCATTCTTAAAAATAAAGCAATCCTAGAGGGCATTGAAATCACCGACGGTGTCAATGAAGTTATCGATGTCATTTCTGAGAGACTTAAGACCAATATCCGTGAAATGGAAGGCGCATTCAACAGCGTCATCGCATTTTCAAAGCTCAGAAGAAAGCCAATCAACAGACAGATTGCTAAGGAAGTCTTGAAAGATATGCTTTCTGCACAAGACACGATGCCCACACCAGACAATATCAAAAAGAAGACAGCAAAAGCATATAGCATTAAAATCTCAGATCTCGAAGGAAAGAAACGAAATCGTGAGATTTCCAACCCAAGACAGATTGCGATGTACCTATGCAGGGAACTGACAGACCTGAGCCTACCACAAATCGGCGAGGCTTTTGGAAAACGAGATCACACAACGGTACTTCACGCAATCAACAAAATTGAAGAAGAAAAGAAATTCAACGATGCATTAAATGAACGAATCACTTCCCTCATCGACGAGATCAACGGATAATAGCCAGCAGCGATGACATTTGCCCATGCCCTACACAAAAAACATCGTTAGTTATCCACAATATCCACATTGAAGCTGTGTATTATCCACATAGTTATTATAGACGACAAACGTTGATGTTTACTTATCCACAAAAGTTTTACACATATCCACAGGCCCTACTATTACTAAGACAACAAGATATCATAAACAAAAGCAGCACCACCACGGAGGCAAATATGAAATTTATAACCAGTCAAGCAGAATTATTCAAGAAACTTGCAACAACATCCCGAGCTGTTACAAACAAAAGCTCACATCCGATTCTCAAGGGCATCCTCATCACAACGCTCGATGACAACACGATTGAGTTAAAAGCAAGCGATATGGAAATCAGCATCGAAACCCGTTTGGGCGCAAATGTTGCAGAAACGGGTTCAATCGTTGTGCTCGCCAAGAAATTTATCGAGTACGTACGATATTTGCCTCAAGGAAATATTTCATTTTCCATGGATGACAACAATCAAATTACGCTTGTCGGTGGCAAAACAGAATACACATTACAAGGAATTGACCCCGAAGAATTTCCACAGGCATTTGCAGATATTGAAGGTGAGACAATCGACATCGATAGAGAGACGCTATCGATGATGATTAGTAAAAGTTGTTTCGCAGCGAGTACCGACGAATCGAGAGGCATCATCACAGGTACGCTCATCGAAATCAAGAATAATTCAATCAACATGGTTGCACTTGACGGATTTAGAATGGCAATCATCAAAGAACCAATCGTTACAGATATTGAAAAACAAGTCGTCATTCACGCGGATATCCTAAAAGATCTTGGACGGATTCTCGCTTCGGAAGAAGAGGACAATACAAGACTCACCTTTTCAAAGAAACATGCTTTTGTTGAGATTGGTGATACGAAAATTTATGCACGCATGATGAATGGCGATTTCATCAAATACAAAGATCTCCTACCAAAAGACAATAAAATTAAAATGACCGTAAGTGTGGAAGATCTCCAGCTCAGCCTAGAACGTGCAAATCCAATTGTAAGCGAAGGAAAAAGTATTTTCTTGAGATTCCATATCTCAGATGATTTACTTACAATATCTTCCAGGGCAAGCGAAGGTAAAATCACGGAAGAAGTACCCGTAATCAAAGACGGTGACGATCTCGAAATTGGTTTCAACCATAAATTCTTGTATACGATTGTCAAAGAAATCACAGCTGACGCGATTGTTATGGAATTCAGCGCTCCAATCAGTCCATGCCTCGTCAAACCAATCGAGGGTGATGCATTTGAATATTTGGTTCTACCAGTGCGCTTGAATTAATTCAAGTTTTATTAGATTTAATTAGATTTAATTAAAAATGACAATAATTATATGATTATCGAAAAAATTGAACTAAACAATTTCAGAAATTATAAGAACCTTGCTGTGCATTTCGACAGCAGGGTTAATCTTTTTATTGGTGCAAATGGGCAAGGTAAGACGAATCTTCTTGAAGCAATCAGCATCCTCAGTATGGGAAAAAGTTTTCGCACACTTACAGATAAAGAAATGATTCAGTTTGATGCGGATTATTTCAAGGTAAAAGGCTGGTTTGTCGATACAGAAATTGATACAGAAAGTAGACGAGATTCCCTGCTGCATGGGAATGACGAGATGTGCGGAATGGATGGGGCTAGCAGTTATGCTTTCGATGATGTGAACTATTCCGATGATTCGTATTATTCCAATGATTTTGATATTGAGATTCGAGTCTTTAAGGATAAAAAACGAGATAAGAAATTTTTTGTTGACGGCTATGAGAAGAAAAAGCATGCGGATCTTTTGGAGCACGCATATATTGTGACATTTTCGCCTGACGACCTAAGAATTATTGAAGATATGCCTGACAAACGGCGTAAATTCATCGATCATGAGTTATTCCTTATACGTCCTAGTTACTATAAAGACATGGCGACATATAAGAAAATTCTAAAAAATAAAAATCTTGTATTAAAGGATCAAGCGAAAAAAAAATATCATAATGCATCATCACATGGCAATTCAAATATTTTTCATGATACCAATAATAATGCACGGCAAAATAATGCATCAAATCAGTCAGCTCAAGTGAATCACGATTTGCTCGATGTATACGACGAATATCTCGCAACTTACGGCTCGAAAATCATGCTCGAGCGATATCATTTTGTGCAAATGTTGCAAGAGATTGCCGCCCCCATTGTCAGTAGAATCACAGATAACAAGGAAAATCTGAAAATTTATTATGAGCCATCTTATAAAAGTGAGATGATCAATGCTGCGGTTGCAGTCTCAGTGGAAACCGTCGCGAATGTAGACGCTACTAGCAGTGAAGCCGCTATCAATCCAGTGAAGCATG
>JAISJM010000142.1 GCA_031261525.1 Eubacteriales Family XIII. Incertae Sedis bacterium | reverse complement strand
GTGATGATGAATTCGCTTTCTTCGTCATGACGAGTTTCTGCAATCTCAATAATTTCATCAATCCGAAGCGATGCAGATTTTTCAGTGACTTTACTTGGTACGTCAGCGAAGATACGCTTTGTAATTGGCTCATCTCGCTCAAAAAGCTTAATCGCGGTATATCGATCCGCACGTGTGATATCTTGAATCTCAGAAATGATTGTTTCAATTTCTTCTGAGAATTGCATCTCGGCGTTTTTCGCTGCTTTTGCGGCATTTGCACCAGCACCTCTACCTGCATTGTCATGTGCAAGTTTCAATGCGAGCTTTGCAGCATCCATGATACCCTCAGAACGTATTGCACTCATCTTCACTACAGGACAACCGAGCCTCTTTGATAATTCCTCTGTGTTGACTTTTATTCCTTGCTTATCCGCCACATCCATCATGTTCAATGCGATGACCGTCGGAAGATTTGCTTCGAGAACCTGTGTTGTCAGGTATAAACTTCTTTCAATATTTGTTGCGTCGATGATATTGATTACGGCATCAGGTCTTACATCGATGAGATAATCCCGCGTAACAACCTCTTCGGGCGTGTATGGAGAGAGGCTATATACGCCAGGTAAATCCTGAATCAACACGTCTTTGTGCTTGCGTAGCTTGCCTTCCTTCTTCTCAACGGTGACACCCGGCCAGTTTCCAACATACTGGCTTGAGCCTGTAATATCGTTGAACATCGTCGTCTTGCCACTGTTTGGATTACCAATCAGTGCAATTGTAATCTTTTTATCCATTTGTACATGCACTCCTATACTATTTCAATCTGCTCTGCGTATTCTTTTCGAATACTCAATTCATACCCTCTTAGGTTGATCTCAAGCGGATCCCCAAGTGGTGCAACCTTTCGGAGGTGCAACTGTGTACCTTTTGTAATGCCCATATCCATGATGCGTCGCTTCAATGCGCCATCGCCTTTCAGTGATACGACTTTCGCCTCTTCACCTGGCTTTAAATCAGCCAATGTCTTTGCCATAATTTATATACCCCCTTGTGACAATAATTGTGTGAACGCCCCCAATTTATTTGTATTTGTAGGGGGTGTTAGCTGCAATCACATCATGGAACTCCTCTGGAGCACCTCGTAATCACAGCTAACTGAGTAAGTGTGGTGCAGTTAGCAGAGTCTAACTAATTCAGTAAAAATATAGTTAGTTATTACTAACTGCTCTTATATATTAGCATGGGCTAACTCAGTTGTCAAGCATAAAAATAATAAAAAAAACAGGAAACGTATTCCTGTTTTTTATTCCGTACCAATAAGAAGTATGCATCAGGGGCGGATGGTTTAATATTGATTGCATTCAGGTAATTGTCCACCTTGGTAATGGATGTATCGGCACTTGATGCGGAAGTCACATAACTGTCATAGTCATTATTAATTGCCTGCACTTTGAACCCTTGTCCAACGAAACCAAAGATTAAAAATGCTGCAGCGATACTTGCCGTGACGACAAAATGTCGTATCTTCCGTTTCTGACTCGCTAAAAATGCATCGTCAATCTCCTGATAGTGCTCGAGGTCATACATCAGTTCCGTACAAGATTGATATCGTTCTTCTGGTTTCGGTCTCGTACATTTCATGATGATTTTTTCAAGTCCACCCGATAGATTCGGATTGTACTTTCGGATGGGCTCCATGAGGAACGCTTCACCTTTTTTCGGCCCATGACTTGTGACCGCATGATACATCGTCACGCCTAGCGCGTAGATATCTGTTCGTGCATCGGTCTGCGCCCCACCACTTTGCTCTGGTGGCGCATAACCAGTGGTACCGAGGACGGTTGTATCTGCAATATTCTTTTCTTTGTATTCCCTTGCGATACCAAAGTCAACGAGCTTTACATCACCATCCGGCTTGATCATGACATTGCCAGGCTTCATGTCGCGGTAGATAATCTTCGGTTGTCTCGTATGGAGATAATTGAGTGCATCACATAATTGTTTTCCCCATTTAATGACGAGCTTTTGAGATTGCGCGCCCTCTGTTCGAATAATCTTCAGAAGCGCTTCCCCCTCGATGTAGTCCATAATGACATAGATGTAATCGTCATATTCGAGGATATCATTGATATGTGGGATATGATAATGGTCGAGCGCCTTAATCATATTGGCTTCTTTTTTTGCGCTATTGACAACCACTTCATTGAGAATGGGATCACGACCTCTTCGCTGAATCTCTTTGATTGCCCACTGCTTGTTCAGACGCAGATCCATAGCAAGATAGACAATGGACATCCCGCCCTTGCCAATTTGCTTGAGTATCTCATATTTACCTGCTAATACTTCACCAATTTGTGCCATAATCTACACCTAAATCAACCTAATTCCGATAGCTGTAATATTGTCCTTTTCTCCTCTTTTCTTGCAAATGTCAATCATGCCTGCAAGTTTTGTTTTCAGTTCTTCCTCACTACGAATCGAGGACGGAGCAAGTGTACTTTTAATTTCGCCAAGTGTAAGCACATGTCTAAATCCATCAGAGCAAATCATATATAATTCCCCTGATTTTGTGCTACCACTTGTGAATTCTGGCTTTAGATTCGGGCTTGCGCCAACACATTGCGTCAGTACATTGGATCCTTTTGCTGTCTTTGCCTGCGCTTCTGTCATCTTTCCATCTCTGACGGCTTGCGCGGTTACCGTATGATCATTTGTCAAGACTCCGATGTCTTTATCAATTTTATAGATTCTACTATCACCAACATGACCTATGAGATATTTGTCATCTGGCGTAATCAGCAAAACGGAACATGTTGTACCAAGCTGGTCTTTACTTAGATTACCAAAATTGGATATCTTTACATTTCGCTCTGCTAGAATTTCACTCCAGCGCGCAGAAACCTGCTTTAAGTCAAGATTGTTTACTTTATTCGGCAACTCCTGATCAAACCAATTGGATAATGCCTTTATCACATCAGCACTCGCAAGTTCACCATTTGCAAGTCCACCAATACCGTCACATACAGCGGCGAGTATAATAAAGCCATTGGGTACTTTTGCTGCTTTTAACAAGTAGCTATCTTGATTTACTTTTTTTCTTATGCCCACATCTGTGTGCCCTGCTAATATAGCATCCATCCGCTTGCACCCTCCGTAAATACCAAGACTTTAAATTCTATATCCGCGAGTATCATTACATCTCCAGAACGTACCTGAATCGGTGTATTTAGCGGAATTTCTGTATTATTTACATACGTCTTATTTTTCGTGCCTAAATCTGTGATATAGTAATTGCCCGCACCATCCGTCTGAAGTTGAGCATGTTTTCTGCTGACAACCGTGCTACCTTGCACATGATAATTGGTCGATTCAGGACTTCTTCCGAGTATAAAATTCGGTACGTTTACAAAAATCTTTTCTGCATTGTCTGACCGAACAAGCACTGCTTGATAGACTGGACCACTATATTGTGGTGTTGCTGCACTTAGAAGCGTTGTCTCATCATCTGCATAGTTGTCATAGGCACCTAAGATTGTTGTCTCATCTGCTTCCGACGTAAAATCATCGGAACTATAAGATGAGACGACCTGATTCATCTGTGGTGTTGAAAATACAGCTTGTGATTGCGGCGGCGCAGGCTGCACCGCTACAGGAGTTGCGGGTAGACGTGTACCGCAAGCTGTACAGAAATTCATATCTGATTTTAGGTGATTGCCGCATGACGGGCAGATTTTCTCTTGTGGCATATTATTCAGTATCCCCTATTTAATCCTCTGCATAAAAAAAACAAGCAAACTTGATAGACTGTTACATCTTTCATGTTTACTTATTATCTTAAAATACATATAGGAGAATGACAACTTGAGCCGAATTCCGAACAATCCGTATTCCACGCAATCCGTATTCACACTTTTTCGTATTCACTTTTTTCATTGAGCATAGTGCGTAATAGGTAATATTCTTTGTCAGCTTTGTCTTCGTCGTTATCTTGCTGATTTATAGTTTTTCAATCTCCTCAATAGAAAGTCCCGTATATTTCTGAATAAGCGTTATATCCATACCATCAGCCTTCAAACTCATTGCAAAAGCAAGGGTTGTCTCGGACTTA
>JAISJM010000163.1 GCA_031261525.1 Eubacteriales Family XIII. Incertae Sedis bacterium | reverse complement strand
CCAGTACAAGAGCAATAAAAAAACCCTCGCAATCGTTGGAATTGCAAGGGTTTCAGTTGGAGCTAACGAGAAGAATCGAACTTCCAACCTGCTCATTACGAGTGAGCTGCTCTACCATTGAGCCACGTTAGCATATTTTCATAGATAATGCGTGTCCTTTTGTAAGTCACGCATTATATATGATACCATATTTATTTGGCGTTTGTCTAGTTGTAAAAACACTAAAATACACACGAGATAATTGTAGAGTTATGCAATTTATTGACGAGGGTTCCATTTGGACCTGCTACTGGACAGATTTCGCCGCCGGAATAAGAAATCATGTACGGGAGTTGGTTTCCGATGAGATTTGCGGCTGTCGCCATCTCCGCTAAATTATCCTCAGAAAGTGCAGCAAATCTGCTGATACAGGGATAGACGAGCATCCCTTCTGCATGATCAACAGATAATGAGGCATTGATAATCAATTCGGCACCCTCAAGTACATCTGTTGCGTTGATTTCTGTCATTCGCAAGATTGCTCCTGTTGGTATGACAGAATTGAAGACACCGTTGCCTTCATCTGTAATATTTGCAATGCCTCTCATAACAGGTGTTGCCCCATCCTGAAAATCAACAAGAACAGGCGACTTTACAACGCTGAACTCGCCATCTACGATCACACCACTTTCTATGAGAAAATCTACAAATGGCTCACCGTCTACTTCATATACGGTACGCCCCTCTGCACGTGTGACGACGCCAATATGCTTGTTGATATATCTATCAGAGATTGATGCAACGAAATAGGTAGGATTTAATTCACCATATACTAGGACAAGACCGACTCGATCCCAACTGTATTCATTTCCATAAATGGTACGATTATGCATAAAATCAGCAGTGTGATCTATGGAAAATGACCCAAATGCGGGTACACCACCAGATGCTTTATCTAGTGCTGCAACAACCTCCGCACAATCAATATTCCAGCTGACCGATGGCGCATAAACCAATATCATGGATGGCTTTTCGTCATGATCTGCGGCAGCCTCATAGTAGGCTTTGGTAATCACTTCATCCATTCGCGTCTCAGATATTGTATCACTATACGAAAAAGTAAATTCATTTTCGTAACTCGTAAGCAATGTGATGGAACAAGAATAGATTCCCATCCCCGATGAAGTTGATGATGCAATAGAAGTGATACCAATAATTTGACACGGAATATAGGTTGCCAATAAATCAAGGAAATCACTATCGAAATACTCGGAATTGCATGTGACAATAGCAATAGAATTGGTTCGGATATAAGAATCAATCTTAAGCTGAGATAGAATATCCTCTATCGCGGCAGCGGGATTGTTGATCTGGTCTGTATGAGCGGTGCGTACTTTAATCATCTGTTCCCCCTCTTAATGAATCAACTGTAATGTATTGTCAGGTTCCCAGTCGGTACTTGCTTCTACAGCCCATTTATTGACTTCAACTTTGGATTTTGCGACACGTAGTTCTACATTGAGTGCGCGCACATCGTCCACTTGCACACTATATTGAATGAGTTTTGCACCAGATCCGCCGTCAAGGATTGCAATCTCATAGTCCTTATGCGCATCAATCAGTTTGTCTAAATTGCCACCATCTTTGACAATCGTGTAGGCATCATTGCGAATCGTCTCTGCTTCGTAATCCGCTTTATAGAAATCCGTAATCGAGTCCTTTGTCTTCAGCGAGAGATTCAAATCGCCTTTTGAGGTGATGATGGATAATGACGCGAAGACAGATAAAATCAGCACCACCATAATTGCAATGATGGATGTGATACCCATGGTGGAGCCAAAACTCCTTTTTTTCGCCATTTTTGTCTTTCTTGTAGAATCCATGCTTCCCCTTAACTTGCCTTTGTTAACTCAATATCTCGCTGGACTTTTATACTGTATATCTGATCGCCATCTTTTTCAACAATGACTTCTGCTATATGTTCTGATTCCGCTTCAACTGTTGCAAGATACGTTGTATTGGCTGAATCTGACTCTTTCCATTCTTTATCATATCTCGCATTTAATTCATCTGGATCCTTGCCTGACTTGTATTGTTCTGCAAAATCAGAAGCGATGATGACAGACTGTGTCGCCTCGCGACTTTCCCGCGAAAAAGTAAATGCCTTCGCATAAAGCGAGGTACAAACTGCGGCTATAATAGAGAAGATAAGAATTACAAACATCAACTCAAACAGAAATATTGCGCTTTTGGATGTCTTCACAATATCATCCTTTCAAACTTACACTGATTTGATTTTCTGTACCATTTGGGGTCTTAATTGCAAATGTATACAAATTACCGTCATTTTTCATTGTTAAATCGTCTACAGGCATGATGGCTACGCCAAATTTAGGATCAATGGGATCGCCCGTTTTGACTGTTGCTTCCATCAACTGACCTTTATATTCGTAGATACAAGTGTCGTAACTCTGGTCATCATAAGTGGTCGTAAGCTTGATGACATCGGAGCCTTCAAATTTTTCAAGCGAGACTTCATGACCGATATGTTGTTTTACCTTTTCACTTATATACACAAGCGATGTTCGAGTCTCATAATTGTCTTCCATATTCTCTTGCGTAACTTGAAATACCTGCGTACCAATGGTCGCAACAAATAATGCTGACATTGCAAACACTGCCAGCAAGGCGATTGTAAACATCATATTGATTGAAGATTTTCTGTTTCTCTTGCCCATTTACGCTCCTGGCTACTTTTGTTTTGTTTTCTCAAATACCTTAATCTGTGGCATCATGTTGACACCGATTGGTGCATAGTGATAGATGAATTTGTCTTCGTTTAGCGTCAGACCGTAATTATCTTGCAGATACTCCAAGGTTGGCGGATATCGGCTTTCAAGCGCATAGCACTGCACAGTCGAGCGTACCACCGCATCAGTTGCAATCTTAAGGCGATGTGCCTCACTTTTTCGCGTCACCCGTTCTGCGATTGGAAATATCGCAACAAGGATTGCAACAGCAAGAAGCACAAAGATAAAGACTTTGAGTTTCTCACTTATTTTTCTTTTTGTAAAGACTCTTTTTGGCATATTCCCTACCCTATACGAACGTATTATTTATATCAATGACGCCATGACACCCAGTAATGGGAGCATTGCACTTAGCAAAATCAGTCCAACGATGATACAAAGAATTGCAACCATTGTTGGCTCAATAATTGAAATCAAATTGTCGAGCCGATCATCCACTTCGCTTTGATAATCATCGGCAATCTTGTTCATGACAGTATCAAGATTACCTGACTTAAAGCCTAGTGCAAGCATACGAGCTTGAATCCCTGTAAATACACCCGTATCGACAACTGCAGTTGAAAAGGCTTCACCTGCATTAATCTTGGTACGAAGTGCTTCTACTTTCTTTTTCATTCCCTCATTATCTACCATTGGTTCGATGAGTTCTACGGAGCGATCTACATCAAGACCAGATGCAAGCATGAGCGACATTCCTGAAGAAAATTTACTCTGTGCAATCTTATCTGTAAGTTTTCCAAAGATTTTTTGGACCATTTTCATCAGAAATTGTCTGCCGCTTGAGATTCGACTTAGAATGATTGCCACAATAATGAGTGCAACAATGATGATGACCAATGCGACACTGTATTTGCTGATTACATCGCCAAGTGCCATTGCGCCGAGGGCGATATTGTTCATCTCGCCACCAAGCGAATTGAATACTTCATTGAAAATTGGCAATACCTTGATAATCATAATCAAGATGATCGCAACGAGAATGACGAGCATGATTGCTGGATAAGTAATAGCAGACTTCACGCTCTTCTTCAAATTGTCATCTCTGGAATAATATGCTGATAGGCTATCGAGTACTTGATCCAGTCTACCCGATGCTTCGCCAATCTCAATCATCTGCGTCATATAGACAGGAAAGACTTTCGCGCCTCGAAGAGCATTTGCAAGAGAATCTCCGAGTTCTATCGTCTCTAAAACTTGCTTCAATATATCGCGACCAAGCCCCGTCTGTGCTTCCTCAATCAGAATCATGAGGCCTTCAGCCAACGGAATACCCGTCTTTACAGTCAATGCCAACTGTGCATTGAATGCAGCAAGCTCCTCACTTGCAAGGTATTGTTGTTTTGTCTCTTTCTTCGTTTCACCCATGGTGATCCTCCATCAATAATAATACATCGGGTTATAATTCTGTCCATCTCCAACTTTATTTGGGTCTGCATCATCACCTGATGCAACAAATGTTGGGTCCATCATGGTCCATTCATCACCATGAAATTCAATGATATTGTCTACCCAACCGATATCTTTCAAATAGACACTAATCCATGCGTGATAGGCTTCGCCCGCATAGCCAACAACTAATTTTGTCGGAATTCGCTGCGATCGGCTCATTGCACTGAGTAGCGATGCATAGTCAAAACAGATTCCCTTACCTGTCTCTAGAGTCTCATCAATATCCGGTAGATAGCCTGCTTGGACATTTGCCGCTTCATCATAGTCATATTTGACATTTTCAGTTACAAATATAAACAATTTTTCCAGTGCGCCTAAATCGGACTTGCTTCCTTTGCATATTTCAGCAGCTTTTGTAATTGCTTTGGACTGGGGGGTGTAATAGACATATTGATTGGGTCTTAGATAGGGACTAAACTGGTCAAATGTCGCATCAAACGCAGCCTGTGGACCTGGCATGTAACTATCACCCGACACATTGAAAAACATCTGAACGGTATAGGAGCCGTCGCCCTCACTGAGTGGAAATGCCTCCATGCTTCCATCCACTTTCAAATCATAGGTGTATAACTCTCCATCTGATTTCTTAATTTGAAGCTTAACCTTTGGATTGTTACCGCTATAGGACGCCATGATATAGCCTGCTGAGACATTGCTATAGTCAATCGTGCCACCATCACCGCGAACTGCGGCTGTACCGGGGGCATTTACCTCATTTACAACTGGTGTCACATCACGATCAGGAGCGTTGGGGTCTTCTTTGACAGACTGCTTTCCGTCACCGCCACCAGTTACGCTATCTTTTATTTCGCTAATCTTACCTGAACAGCCAGTCATTGCTACAAGACTTGTAATCATTATGAGTATCAATAAAATTGTAAGTGAAGATTTAATTTTAATCATACATTATATAATACGTTATTGTGCGAAAGTGTCAATATCTGTATTTGAATTGTTAAGAAACTGCCTCAGCTCCCACACGTACACGTTGCCGCTCTCGCTAATGATGGAGGAAAAAGTAGTAATCCATCAGTTACAACAGTGTACATGTGAGAGCTGAGGCAGTTTCTTGTGATTCACAATTTTGTGGTTCATAATGTGGTTCATAATAAAGAAGAAAAACCCCGCACAATCAAAATGTACGGGGTTTGTTTATACTGGGATGGTGAAATTATTTTACAGAATATAGTAAATCTGCATAGGTTGGGAATGGCCAGATTTTTGTATCTGTAATCATCTCCGCTTCGTCTGCAATTGCTCTAAGCTCTTGCATGGAGAAGAATACTTCTGTGCCGTAGAACCTTGCATTTGTAAGTGTCTCGTCAATGTCGCCTGCCTTGACAATGGCATCGTCGAGTGCCTCGACCTTTGTCTTAAGACCTGCCGTAGCATCAGCAAGCTTTTTCAATAAATCTTCTTCTAAACTTACATCGATGTCCGCAATGGCAGCCTTCTTCGCGATGATTGCACTTGCAATCTCTGTGGAGAACTTGACTACTGCTGGGATAATCTCTCTCTTCGCCATGTCGAGCATCGTGAGCGCTTCGATATGGATAATTTTGGAATAATTCTCCAATAGCAACTCTTCACGAGACTCAACCTCGATTGGTGATAATACCTTGTGCTCATCGAGCAAAGTGATATTTTCAGGTTTGACGAAATACTCAAGTGCTTCAACCGTATTTGGAAGATTTAGTAGACCTCTCTTCTCTGCCTCAACGAGCCACTCGTCCGAATATCCGTCACCATTGAAGATGATTCGCTCGTGCTTCTCAAATGTCTCCTTGATGAGTGCATCTAATGTTGCATTGAAATCATCCGCAGCTTCGAGTTTATCGGCAAGTTCCTTAATTGCATCGGCAACAATGGTGTTAAGGATGAAGTTTGGACCTGAGATCGAAAGCGCCGAGCCGACCATTCTGAATTCGAACTTATTGCCTGTGAACGCAAATGGTGATGTTCTATTTCTGTCTGTTGCATCCTTACGGAATACAGGGAGTGCATCGACACCGATTGTCATCTTCTCTGCATCAGGTGCATTGTATTTCTTGCCAGCCTTGATCGCATCGATGATTGCTGTAAGTTCGTCACCGAGGAACATGGAGATGATTGCAGGAGGTGCTTCATTTGCACCGAGTCTATGATCATTACCTGCTGTCGCAACAGAAAGTCTCAACAGATCCTGATGATCGTCAACAGCCTTGATGACTGCGGCAAGGAACAACAAGAAACGTGCATTTTCAAATGGAGTCTTACCAGGATCAAGAAGATTCTCACCTGTCGATGTACTCATCGACCAGTTATTGTGCTTACCAGAACCATTTACGCCTGCAAATGGTTTCTCATGAAGCAGACAAGCAAGACCAAAATCAGGCGCGATTTGCTTCATTGTCTCCATCACAATCTGGTTGTGATCTGTGGCGAGATTACCGGACTCATAGATACAAGCGAGCTCATGCTGACCTGGAGCAACTTCGTTGTGCTTTGTCTT
>JAISJM010000093.1 GCA_031261525.1 Eubacteriales Family XIII. Incertae Sedis bacterium | reverse complement strand
TCACGCTTATCGTACACACTTGGTCTACTGCCCAAGCCGATTAAAACTTCGAGCGCGGCTTCGCCGGATTTGCCTAGACCGACTACGAGCATTTTTGTTTCCTTTAAATTGATGTCGTGAATTGTTTGTATCTTTTGCATCTTTTGATCTGTCTCCTATTGTAATATTGTCTGAATGGATAGAATAATCACTACCGCCACACTGATAACGAGGGTGACCGTCGTGAATACGGTTACGACTTTTGTCTCATCCCAGCCCGATAATTCAAAATGATGATGTAATGGCGCCATTTTGAAGATACGTTTGCCACCTGTTTTTTTAAAGTATGTTACTTGGATGATATCGCTCAAGGCTTCTGCTACATATACAAAACCAACGAGTACAAGTAATAATTCCATGTGCGTAAATAGCGCTGCAACAGCAATGCCGCCACCTAAAGCAAGCGAACCTGTATCGCCCATGAAAATCTTCGCGGGATGCCTGTTCCAGATTAGAAAACCAATACACGCACCTGCCATTGCAGAGAAATAAAGCATATCGGAGTGAACATTTACGAGTATGTTTGGTAAATAGCCAGCAGCAATGGCTTTGCCTGATAAATTCAAGCCGAGCATTGTGATGGCAGGAAAGAATAGACCTAGTACGGAAGTCACGCCACTTGCTAGACCATCTAAACCATCTGTAAGATTGACGGAATTGACCATTGCTAGAATAACAAAGACGATATACGGTATCATAAAGTATGATATATCAACGCTTTTCCAGATAAATGGAATGAGAATTCTTGTGCCGAAACCTGCACCCCAAATATAATAAATCGCGACAACCACTGCCACGACTGCTTGAAGTACGAGTTTCTGCTTTGGTGTAAGTCCAAGATTACGTTTCTTCATAATCTTTGTATAATCATCAAGGAAACCGACAAATCCAAAAATCGCAACGACAGCAAGCACCACGAGCATTGAAATAGAAAATCCCTGCACGACCAAGGATACAATACATCCTGCAAAGATCCCGCAGATGATGCCAATGCCACCCATTGTTGGCGTACCTGATTTCTTCTTATGAGTCTCTGGCGCATCCTCATAAATCTGCTGTGCAGCTTTGATGCGTTTCAAATAAGGAATCAGCCACATCGTAACAAGCGTACTCACAATGCACGCGGTAAGGAATGGCAACATAATATCAAAAAGTTTTATCTCTATATGCATTCGTTCTAATCTCCAAGAAAATTGTAAATGACGGCTACGATAATATTGCGTCGATCAGTTCTTCCATATGTGTGGAACGTGAGCCCTTTAATAAGTAGACATCGCCCTCTTTCACATAGGTATCAAGAAAACGTGCGGCTTCAAGCTTGTCTGCAAAATGCTTGACCAGCGTATCTGGTACATCTGGTGCATCTGGTGAAGCTGCGAAAGCGCCTGCATAGATATCTTTTGATTTCTCACCGACTGCGATAATCAAGTCAAGCCCTTTCTCCGCAGCGTATCTGCCAACCTCAAGATGTCCATTCTTACTCTCGGGACCAAGTTCTAACATATCAGATAAGACCGCGATATGCCTCGTGCCCGTGATTGCAACCAAATGATCGATACCGCTTTTCATGGAAGTCGGACTCGCATTGTACGTATCGTCAATCACCTTGATGCCGTTACGCTCAACCAGATCGAGTCGGTGCTTTGTGCGATTGATTGATGTAAGTGCCCGCGCAATATCCTTGACATTGATATCTAGCACATCGCCAGCAGCTACTGCAATTCCAGCATTGACAGCATTGTAGGTACCCGCAACGGGAATCTGAAAATCAATATCAGGCACAGCATCCTGCTTTGCCTGATTGATATCCAATTTAAAATGGAGTCCATCCTTTTCATCATAAGTCACGTCATGCACTGCAATATCAGCCTTGCCGCTGCCTACTCTTATGAGTTTACAGGGTAAATCTTCTTGTCTCAATGCGCCAAGTTTCGAATCGTCAGCATTGACAATGAGTACACCATCTTTGGTTGTTCCATCTTGAAACGCAGAAATGATCTCCATTTTCGCTTGAAAGATGCCATCATCTGTCTCAAAATTCTCCCGATGACTGATTCCGATATTGCCAATAACTGCAATATCTGGATTTGCAATCTCTACGAGACGCCGAATCTCACCAGGCGCACTCATACCCATCTCCAGTACGAGTACCTGCGCATCATCATCCATATCAAAGATTGTCTTGGGTAGACCAATCCCATTATTAAAATTGCCCATTGTATAAGATGTCTTGTATTTTGCAGACATTGCAACCTGCATCATATCTTTGATTGATGTCTTTCCAACGGACCCTGTAATCGCAATCACTTTAGGATGAATCATCTTCAGATAATAATGTGCCAAATCTTGATAGGCACGAAGCGTATCAGGTACAACCAATACCGCACCATCATAATCGTGTGGTACTTGCGCAGTATCTTCCACAACTACAGCAACAGCGCCGCTTTGCGCGACGCTATCCAAATAATCGTGTCCATCAAAACGTTCTCCAGATAAAGCAAAAAAGATATTACCAATCGATACAAGCCTCGAATCTGTACTGATACCTGTCACAGTATAATCATCTGCTGCTCTAGATTTCAATATACCGCCAGTTGCATTTACAACATCAGTGATATTGATTATTTTCATCTATTACTCCATTTCTCATTGTAGATATAAAAATACAGTATCTCCTTCTGAAAGGTTATTTCCCGCTTTCGGATATTGATCAACGATCAACTTATCTTCAGGACTACCTGGAACAACCTCAGTAGCCGTGCCAGCACCTTGAATACTATAATTAATTCCTTGTGCGAGCATGATACCAGACGCTTCGCTGAGGACTTTGCCATTTACATCTGGAACGGTCTTTGTACCAACCTGCAGTGCTTTGGCTTCTTTTTCTGAGTAATTTGGTTTGACATTCAAATATTTCAGGATATTTTCTGTAATCTCACGGACGCCAGGACCTGCAGTCGTGCTGCCGAAACTACCAATGGTCGGCTCATCCACAACGACAAGTACCGTGAATTGTGGATCGCTCATGGGTGCCATCGTTATCATTGATCCAACGACTTTATCTCTCGAAAATGCACCGTTTACAACCTTTTGGGCTGTACCAGTCTTACCACCAATATCATAACCCGGAATCTTTGCAACCTGACCACCCGCTTCATCAACAACATACTGCATGACTTCGCGCACTTCATCGGACGTCTGCTTTGAGATTACTTGACGCACAACCTGAGGTTCAAATTCTTTTACGGTATTGCCATCATCATCGACAAGCTTTGACACAATCCGTGGCTTCATGAGCTTTCCTTCGTTGCCAATTGCACTGACCGCCGTGATGAGTTCAATCGGTGTAATCGAGATGGACTGTCCAAAGGTCATATTGGCTAAGTCTGCTGGACCTGCAACATCTGGTGCATGGTAAATCGAACTTGCTTCATCGGGCAGATCAATATTGGTCGTCCTTGTCAGTCCGAATAATTCAATATAATTGAAGAAATTATCAAATCCCATACGCTGACCAATTTGAATCAGCCCAGGATTACAGGAATTGCCGATTGCCTGCTTCACAGTCTGATCGCCATGTGCATTTGGTCTGTACCAACATCCAATACTAAATCCACCAACGGAATAACTACCCGCGCAATAGACATGATCATTCAAAGTAACAGAGCCTGTTTCAAGTGCAGAACTGAGCGTAATGAGCTTAAACGGACTACCTGGATCATAGACATCGCTAATGGCTGGATTGCGCCACATCTCACTTAGATAAGCGGATTGTTCTTCTGGCGGCATACCGAGAAATGCTTCTTTGTCTTCTTCTATGTATGGCATACCTGGATTATTTGGATCATAGGATGGATTCTTTGCCATTGCCAGAATATCGCCAGTCTTTGGATCCATGACAACCGCAGTGACTTTCTTGGCTTGAGTCGCCTCCATAACAGTTGCAATCGCAGACTCAACATAGTATTGAATTGTCTCATCTATCGTCGTGACGACATTTAGTCCATCTTTTGCGACATATTTTCTGCCCTTACTATTGCTGAGTTCATCACCCTTACTATTTGTGCTTTCAACTCTTCGTCCCGCAATACCCGACAGATAAGAATCATATTGACGTTCAATTCCCGCTTGACCATATCCATCGTTGCTTACAGAACCCAAGATATGTGCAGCCGATGCGCCAAGTGGATAATTTCTCGTGTACTCGTCCTCAAACTCAATAATCGTAATTTTCTCGGTTGCAATTCGTTCGAGCATGCTCTCACGCTGATCGCGAAAGACACCTTTTGCAACACGAACTCTCTTCTGATCTAAAGCAATCTGCGCTCGCAGTGTCGACTCATCAAGCCCTAAGACATCCTTTAGCAATGCAATGGTCGCTTCTTCTTGCCGCGTCTCTTCTTCTTCAGACAGTGCAAGCTTCTCATGATCTGGCTTCAACCGAATCCATACGCGATAGGTTGTTGAAGATGTCGCCATTGTCGAGCCATTTTTGTCGTAAATCTCGCCTCGCTTTGCAGTGATTACATCATCGCTCGTCTGTGCTTCAAGCGCTTTACTTGCATATACCTCGGTATTGATTACTTGAATATAGCCTGTATTAAATGCCAAGACACAAAAAAGAAGGACAATAACCCCAAAGGCAATAATCATCCTCTTTTGTATACTCAATATTGTAACTTGTTTTTTCTTGTGGTTTTGTCTACTCATATCAATTTATTATACCATATCTAGTGGGCAAGTGGAAGTTTCTCGATCACCCCACTGGCGCAGCATATACCTTCCCTTTAATCATGTCGGCAAACCCATCAGGCACTTCAATATTATCACCTAGAAACACAACCTGTTCATCCGTAGGAATGTGCATTTGCAATTCCCCTGTTGCCATTGCTCTGACATTGTGTAGATTTCGTTTCATCTCAATCTTGACTTTTAATGAATTGATGTCATCTGTAAGCGATAATACAGCATGTCTGTTTGTATTGATATCAGCTTGAATCGTCGCACAGCATGCACTGATAAATACGACGCTAAACAATGCAATGGCGATAATGCTGACTGCGGTAATCATGACAGCTTTATCTGCAAATGTCACAACCGCAGCGTCACTCTTCTTCACTTTTTCATTGGCTACTTGAAGCTGAAGATGTTTGCGGCGCTCTTTCTCAAGAACCTGCGCTTTACGCTCTTCTCTTTTCTGCCTTCTTAACTCTCGTGCTTGTCGATCCGCAGCACTTTCATATGAGTTACTTAATAATGTTGATCGCTCTCTCGCCATAACACTTCTCCGTCTTTTCGTTCTTATTGCTTTTCTATAATTCTAAGTTTGGCACTTCTGCTTCGGTGATTGACAGCCAGTTCTTCCTCACTGGCTACAATCGGTTTTCTTGTAATTCTTTTGGCATCTGCGACATTGCCACAGGTGCAGATTGGAATGAGCGGGTCGCATGTACATGGATTCTCACGCTTCAGGAACAATTCTTTCACAATTCGATCTTCAAGAGAATGAAATGTGATGATGGCAAGTCTACCACCTGAATTCAATCGGTCAATATAACGGTTGATTGCTCGTGATAGGACATCGAGTTCGCCATTTACTTCGATGCGAATGCTTTGGAATGTCCGCTTTGATGGGTGTGGACCATCTCGTCTTGCCGATTTTGGAATTGCTTTCTTGATCACTTCTGTCAGTGCATCTGTTGATTCAATGGGGTGTTCTTCCCTCGCCTCTACAATGAATTTTGCGATTCGTCTTGCCCATCGCTCTTCGCCATAGGTTCTCATGATTCGTTCCAGTTCGTCTTCACTATACTCATTGACAATCTTATAAGCTGTCAAATCGCTCGTCTCGTATAAATCATCATGCGCATCCATCCTCATATCAAGAG